>NZ_JBFAPO010000016.1:0-203466 GCF_040676755.1 Dactylosporangium sp. NPDC049525
CCTGCGCGCACCTTTGGTTGTGGCCGGCGGCCGCGGCGTGCGGGACCCGGCACGGACTCGTCGACCGCTGGTGCGCCCGCGCCTACCCGGCGGGGGTGGTGCCCGGCCACCACGCCACCCAGGTGCTGCGGATGCACCCTTACGACCTGCCCTACCTGCCGTTCCTGGGGGTGCCGGCGGCCCTGTCGGCCATGGCGCACAGCGCGCAGACCGACGGGCTGCTGGTCATCTGAGCCGTCACGGCGCTGGGAGCAGTCACGGCGCTGTGGTCAGGCACGGGGCTGTGGTCAGGGGGTGTCCTCGGACTTCTCCTTGTTCTTCTGGACCTTGCTGATCACGTCGTGGAGGGGCTTGGTGCCGCTGCCGACGACGATGCCGGTGACGATCGCGTCGATCCAGACCGGGATGCCGTCCCAGTTCTCCCCGGCGATGGAGTGCAGCAGATACAGCCCGCCCGCCGACGACGCGACGGTCGCCACGGCGGTCGCGATGCCCCACGAGACGAGACCGCGGCTGGCCCGGCCCTTCTCCAGCATCGACTTCGCGTGCGCGACCTGGATCAGGTCGTCGAGGGTGGCGTCGTGGTATTTGTTGGCGAGGTTCGCCACCGCCCGCTCCAGCTCGCCGCGGGTGTGCTTGCCGGGCAGGAACCGTGCGAACGGCTCCAGGATCCGCTCGATCGCCGTCGCGAACGCGAACAGCACCGCGAAGAACGCCGTCGCGTCCGGCAGGTGGATGGCCTGTGCGTTGACCTTGTAGTGCCACAGCGCCCACGACGCGGCGCCGCCGGCGGCGACCAGGACGAACGCCGACACCAGCGACAGCACCGAGGCCGGCTGCGGCGGGACTGCGGCGGCCTCACCACCGGGCGTCGGCTCCACCGGCCCGGCGGAGGCGATCGCGATGCCGACCTCGTCGCCCTGGCCTTCGCCGGGTGCGGCGCCGGAGTCCGCCTCGGCCTCGGCGCTCGCCGAACGGGTCGAGGGGCCTTGCTGGGTGGGCACGTGGGCCCGGCCGATCGCTGGTGCGTCGGCCGGTGCGGCGGGGGTCACCGAGGCGGCGGCGACGACACGGTTGGAATTGGGGCCGAGCACGTTCGTGCGACGGACGAGAGCCATGCGCGAGACGGTAGCGGTGCGTCGATCCCCGCGCGATACCCGATTCCCGACAGCTGCCCTGCGTGACCCCTGCATGACCCTGCATGACCCTTGTGTGACCCCAGTGTCAGTCCGGTGTCATGCCGGCGTCACTCCGGCGCCGCGGGGCGCAGCGTGACCGGTCCGCCGCGAGCCGCCGGCGGGGCGGTCGCGATGACGGGCTCGGGCGCAGTGACGGGCTCAGCGGCGACGGGCTCAGGAGTGGGCGCGGTGGCGGGTGTGCGGCTGGGGCGGCGTTCGACGTGCTGTGCCAGCCAGGGCGCGACGACGAGGGCGGCCACGTCGAAGAGCGCGTGGACGGCGATCGGCGCGACGATGCTGCCGGTGCTGGCGTAGAGCATGGTGAAGACCAGCCCGAGCAGCGTTGCGACAAGGGCGCCGCGCCAGCCCTGATACAGGTGGTCGACGCCGAACACGGCGAGGGACAGCAGCGCCGCCACCCACGGGTCCAGCCCGAGCAGGCCGGTGCCGGCGGCGATGAACAGGCCGCGGTAGACGAGTTCCTCGGCGACCCCGACGCTGACCGCGAGCAGGCCCGCCAGCCAGCGCTCCGCCGGGGTGGCCGGGTGCAGGAACCGGACCCGGGCCAGGGTCTCCTCGGCGCTGCGGCCGCCGCGGACGCCGGTGCCGTCGCGGCGGGCCCGGGCGACCCGGACGGCACCGCCGACGCTCGCCGAGACGAACACGGCCGACACGAGCCCGGCGACGACCGCGTCGCCCGCGACGGGTGCGCGCAGGCCCAGATCCACCAGGTCGACGCCGTCGGTCCACACCACCGCGAACGCGGCCACCGCCAGCATCGCCGAGGTGCGGACGCCGGTGCGGTACAGCCGGATCCGGCCGCCCGGGGCCGCGACGAGACGCTCCCTGGCCGCGCGGGCCTTCGCCGTCGCGCCGCGGGCCCCGGCGGCGACGCACGTCACCAGGACGAGCAAGGTCAGGCAGGCGCCGGCGACGTCGAACCGGGGGTCGATCCACTCGAACACGCCGTCATCATGCGGTCTCCGCCTTCGCCGTGTCTGCCCCGTCTGCGGCCGGCGGGGTGTTGCGGGCGAGGAGGCTCGGGACCAGCAGGAGCGACACCAGGTCGACGGTGATGTGCAGGGCGATCGGGACGATGAGGTTGCCGGTCAGCGCGTACAGGGCGGTGAACACGACCGCGGCACCGCCGGTGGTCACGATGCCGCGCACGCCCTGATACCGGTGGCCGAGGCCGAACAGCACCGCCGCGAGGACCGCTGCGGCCCACACGGGCAGCCCGAGCACACCGGTACCGGCGGCGATGAACAAACCGCGGAAGACGATCTCCTCACCGGTCCCCGCGGCGATGGCGCCGACGGCCGCCCAGCGGCGCTCGGCCGGTGTCGCGGGGCGCAGGAACGACAGCGGGTCCTCGTCCGGGTCGATCCCGCCGGAGCGGATGGCGAGGATCGCCGCGGTCCCGGCGGCGGCGGCCGGCAGTCCCAGCGCGACCAGGACGTCGCTGACGGTGACGGGCCGCAGCCCCAGGTCGGCGAGGTCCAGGCCGGGGCCGACGAGGACCGCCTCGAGGGCGATGAGGGCGGCCAGGGTGTTCGTCGCCGCGGACCGCCGGAACGCGGCGGCCAGCCCCTTGGTCCTGATCCGCTCCCGCATCCCGGCCGGCGACGCGCGCAGGACGCTGGCGGTCAGCACGAGCAGGACCAGCGCCGTGAGGACGACCTCGGTGGCGTGGAACGTCGGGTCGATCCAGTCCAGCACGGCTGCCATGGTGAGACACGGAAGGGGCCGCTGTCAGCCCCACCGTCCGGTGGAGTCCGACAGCGGCCCCTGTCGTGCTGCCGCCTGGCTACGCCGTGTGGCCACGGCGAATGGTTACTGCGTGTGGCTACTGCGTGTGGTTACGCTGACGGTGAGACGGTGACTGTGGCGCTCGCCTGGGTGCTGGCGCTCGGGTCCGCAGCCGGCGCGGCCGGCGGCGGGAGGGCGCTGCCCTTGACGTATTCGTCCCAGGTCTTGTCCCAGTCGGTCCAGCCGTTGCCCCACGCCAGCTTCCGCGGGGTGCCCTTGACGATGACGACGTCGCCGATCTTCGTCAGGTCGAACAGGTACTTCGCGTTCTTCTGCGAGACGTTGGTGCAGCCGTGCGAGACGTTGCGCTTGCCCTGGTCGCCCTCGGACCACGGGGCCGCGTGGATGTACTCGCCGCCACTGGTCATGCGCTGCGTCAGGTACACCGTCTCGCGGTACGGGTCGGAGGGGTCGGTCGACACGAACAGCTCGGACTGCTGCTTGTCCATGACCACCATGGCGCCGCTGGAGCTGGGGGTCTTGGCCTTGCCGAGGCTGACCGGGATCGTCTTGACGACCTCGCCGTTCTTCTCGACCGTCATCTGGTGGGTCTTGTCGTCGGTCGTCATGATGATCTTGTCACCGACGGTGAAGTTCGTCGTGACGTCCTTGGTGCCCCAGCCGGTCTTCGTCAGCTGCAGGCCACCCGTCGCTAGCCGGACGCTGACCTTCGTGCCGGTCTGCCAGTACTCCTTCGGGCGGAAGTGCACCTCGCCGCCGTTGAACCAGTACCAGGTGCCGACCTGCGGCGGGGTGCTGGTGACGAGCAGCCGCTTCTCGACGCTCGCCCGCAGCTCCGTGGGGACGCTGGAGCCGAACCGGACGACGATCGGGATGGCCACGCCGTAGACCTTGTTGTCGGACAGGGCCGTCGACACGTTGACCGTCTTGCCGGGCTTCGCCATGGTCGTGAACGTGATCTTCTTACCGGCGCTGTCGCCGGCGGAGGTCACGGTCGCGGTGTATTGCGTGCCGTATTTGAGCTGCGTCGCCGGGATCCAGGTCGTGCCGTCCGAGCGTAGGCCGCCGTTGACCGCCGCACCGGACGCGTCCGCAAGCGTGACCGACGCGTTCGCGCCGGGCGCCGCCTGCAGGGCGAGTTCGGTGGCGGTGGAGACGCCGGTCGCACCGTCGGCCGGCGCGGTGAGGGTCGCGGTTGGCTGCGCGGCGGACGCGGAAGCCGAGGGGCCGCCGGCACTGCCGCTGTCACTCCATTTGGGTTTTTCGTCGGCGCTGCAAGCAGAGAGGGCGATCAGCCCGGCTAGAGCAGTGATCGTGGCCAGTGCGCGTGCGGAGACTCCCATGTCCACACCTCCTTCGTTGGGCTAGAGCATGCACCGGTTACAACGCCGGTGTATCCCAGGTTTGTGCCACACGGTTCAACCCGTCGAACCGGAGCAGGGGCATCGTATGAAGTAACGGATCGCCTGAGCCATCCGCTCCTTGGACGTGTTCCAGACTGTTCCAGGTTGCGTCCCGATTCGGTAACGGGCTCCTCACAGCGCTCTCACCTGCGGCTCGTGGGATTTGTCACGATCTCACGTTGTAGGTCGCGCAGCGGTACAGGCGGTACGTTGGTCGGCAACGCACCTGGCGGGCGGCGAATCACACATGAGGATCGCGCCCGAATCTTCGCGTACACTGGCAAGACTGCTCCGCAGACTGTTTTTGGGCCGACGTTGTCCCGACTCGCAATCGATGACGTCAGGAGGCCCGATGGGTTACCCCGGACCGCAGCCGCAGGGTCTGTACGACCCTGCCTTTGAGCACGACGCCTGCGGGGTCGCGTTCGTGGCTGATATCCACGGCCGGCGATCCCATGACGTGGTGCACAAGGGGCTGTCCGCGCTGCTGCGCATGGACCATCGAGGCGCCCGCGGCGCCGAGCCCAACACCGGCGACGGGGCCGGCATCATGATCCAGATCCCGGACGCGTTCCTGCGCGACGTCGCCGGCATCGAGGACCTGCCGCCCGCCGGCTCGTATGCCACAGGCCTGGCGTTCCTGCCCAACGACGACGAGGCCGCCCAGCGTGCGATGCGCGTGCTGGAGAAGTACGCGCTGGTCGAGGGCGCCCAGGTGCTCGGCTGGCGCGACGTGCCGACCGACGCCACCGACCTCGGCGCGACCGCGCTCGTCGCGATGCCGCGCATCATGCAGGTCTTCATCGGCGCCGAGAAGCTCGGCTCGCCGGGGACCGTGCTGTCCGGGCTCGACCTGGACCGGGTCGTCTACTGCGTGCGCAAGCAGACGGAGCGGGAGACCCGCGAGCGCGGTATCCAGCTGTACCTGCCGTCGCTGTCGTCGCGGACCATCACCTACAAGGGCATGCTCACGCCCGACCAGGTCGTGTCGTTCTTCCCCGACCTCTCCGACGAGCGCGTCACCTCGGCGATCGCCCTGGTCCACTCCCGCTTCTCGACGAACACGTTCCCGTCGTGGGAGCTCTCCCACCCGTATCGGCTGATCGCCCACAACGGCGAGATCAACACCATCCGCGGCAACCGGAACTGGATGGCGGCCCGCGAGGCGCTCCTGGCCACGGAGAACCTGCCCGGCAACATCCGCCGGCTGTTCCCCATTTGTACCCCCGAAGCCTCGGACTCCGCCAACTTCGATGAGGTCCTCGAGCTGCTGCACCTGTCGGGGCGCAGCCTGCCGCACGCGGTGCTCATGATGATTCCCGAGGCGTGGGAGAACGACCCTCGGATGGACCCGCTGCGGCGGGCGTTCTACCGCTTCCACGCGTGTCTCATGGAGCCGTGGGACGGCCCGGCGAGCGTCGCCTTCACCGACGGCACCGTCGTCGGCGCGGTCCTGGACCGCAACGGGCTGCGCCCGGGGCGCTGGTGGCAGACGGCCGACGGGCTCGTCGTGCTCGCCAGCGAGGCGGGCGTGCTCGACCTCGACCCGGCGACGATCGTCGCGAAGGGCCGCTCCGCGCCCGGCAAGATGCTGCTCGTCGACACCGCCGCCGGCCGGATCCGCACCGACGACGAGATCAAGTCGGAGCTGGCGCAGGCCGAGCCCTACGAGGACTGGCTGCACGCCGGGCTCATGGACCTCGAGCAGCTGCCCGAGCGGGAGCACGTCGTCTACACGCACGACTCCGTCCAGCGCCGCCAGCAGACCTTCGGCTACACCGAGGAGGAGCTGAAGATCCTCATCGGGCCGATGGCCCGGGCCGGCTCCGAGCCCCTCGGCTCGATGGGCACCGACACGCCCGTCGCCGTGCTCTCCACCCGGCCGCGGCTGATGTACGACTACTTCACCCAGCTCTTCGCGCAGGTGACGAACCCGCCGCTGGACGCCATCCGCGAGGAGATCGTCACCAGCGTCGCCGCCACCATCGGCCCCGAGGCCAACCTGCTCAAGCCGGGCCCGGCGTCGTGCCGGCAGATCACGCTGCCCTACCCGGTCATCGACAACGACGACCTCGCCAAGCTGCTGCACATCGACGACGACGGCGACCTGCCCGGCTTCAAGGCGGTCAGGGTCTCCGGGCTGTACCCGATCCGCGACGGCGCGACCGGCCTCAAGCGCCGCCTCGTGGAGATCATGCGCGGCGTGTCCGAGGCGATCGAGGACGGCGTGCGGGTCCTGGTCCTGTCCGACCGCGACTCGACCGTCGACCTGGCGCCGATCCCGTCGCTGCTGCTCACCGCCGCCGTCCACCAGCACCTGGTGCGCGAGCAGACCCGCACCCAGGTGTCCCTGGTCGTCGAGTCCGGCGACTGCCGCGAGGTGCACCACGTGGCCCTGCTGTCCGGGTTCGGCGCGTCCGCGGTCAACCCGTACCTGGCCTTCGAGAGCGCCGAGGACCTCATCGCCACCGGCGCGCTGCCCGGCGTCGACCCCGAGAAAGCGGTCTACAACTACGTCAAGGCGCTCGGCAAGGGCGTCCTGAAGATCATGTCGAAGATGGGCATCTCGACCGTCAGCTCCTACTGCGGCGCCCAGGTCTTCGAGGCCGTCGGGCTGGACCCGCGGCTGGTCGAGCGGTACTTCACCGGCACCCCCAGCAAGATCGGCGGCATCGGCCTCGCCGAGATCCACCTCGAGATCGCCGCCCGGCACGCCCGGGCGTATCCGGCCAACGAGGCCGAGCGGGCGCACCGGCGGCTCGAGGTCGGCGGCGAGTACCAGTGGCGCCGCGAGGGCGAGCTGCACCTGTTCAACCCGGAGACGGTCTTCCTGCTCCAGCACGCGACCCGGTCCAAGCAGTACGACGTGTTCCAGCGGTACACGGCGAAGGTCGACGAGCTCGCCGGGCAGGCCGGGTCGCTGCGCGGGCTGTTCGAGCTGCGCACCGGGGTCCGCCCCGCCGTGCCCCTCGAAGAGGTCGAGCCGGCCACCGAGATCGTGAAGCGGTTCGCGACCGGCGCCATGTCCTACGGCTCCATCTCCATGGAAGCGCACGAGACCCTCGCCATCGCGATGAACAACATCGGCGGCCGGTCCAACACCGGCGAAGGCGGCGAGGACGCCGAGCGGCTGCACGACCCGCGCCGGCGCTCCGCCGTCAAGCAGATCGCCAGCGGGCGGTTCGGCGTGACCACCGAGTACCTCGTCAACGCCGACGACCTGCAGATCAAGATGGCGCAGGGCGCCAAGCCCGGCGAGGGCGGGCAGCTGCCGGGCAACAAGATCTGGCCGTGGATCGCCAAGACCCGGCACGCCACCCCGGGTGTCGGGCTCATCTCCCCGCCGCCGCACCACGACATCTACTCCATCGAGGACCTCGCCCAGCTGGTCTTCGACCTGAAGAATGTCAACCCGGCGGCGCGCGTCCACGTGAAGCTGGTCTCCGAGATCGGTGTCGGCACCGTCGCCGCCGGCGTCGCGAAGACCAAGGCCGACGTCATCCTCATCTCCGGCCACGACGGCGGCACCGGCGCGTCGCCGCTCAACTCGCTCAAGCACGCCGGCACGCCGTGGGAGCTCGGCCTCGCCGAGACCCAGCAGACGCTGCTGCTGTCGGGGCTGCGCGACCGGGTCAGCGTCCAGGTCGACGGGCAGCTCAAGACCGGCCGGGACGTCATCATCGCGGCGCTGCTCGGCGCCGAGGAGTTCGGCTTCGCGACCTCGCCGCTCATCGTGTCCGGCTGCATCATGATGCGGGTCTGCCACCTCGACACCTGCCCGGTCGGCATCGCCACGCAGAACCCGGCGCTGCGCAAGAAGTTCACCGGCACGCCGGAGTTCGTGGAGAACTTCTTCTGGTTCCTCGCCGAGGAGGTCCGCGGCTACCTGGCCGAGCTGGGCTTCCGCACCCTCGACGAGATGATCGGCCACACCGAGCTGCTCGACGTCCGCCCGGCGGTGGACCACTGGAAGGCAGGCGGGCTGGACCTGACCCCGTTGCTGCACGTTCCTCCCCTCGCCGACGACGCCGCGCGGCGCCAGACCACCAAGCAGGACCACCGCCTCGAGCGGGCACTGGACAACCAGCTCATCGCCGCGGTCACGCCCGCGCTCGACGAAGGCACCACGATCAAGCTGGAGATCGCCGTCCGCAACGAGCACCGTTCCGTCGGTGCGATGCTCGGCGGTGAGATCGTGCGCCGGGTCGGCGGCGCTGGCCTGCCCGACGACACCGTGGACGTTACGTTGCGCGGCACCGCAGGTCAGTCCTTCGGCGCTTGGGTCCCTCACGGCGTCACCCTCCGGCTCATCGGCGACGCCAACGACTACGTCGGCAAGGGCCTGTCCGGCGGCCGGCTCATCGTGCGCCCCGACCCGACGGCGCCGTTCGTGGCCGAGGAGCAGATCATCGGCGGCAACACGGTCCTGTACGGGGCCACCGGCGGTGCCCTCTTCATGCGCGGCAAGGCGGGGGAGCGGTTCGCGGTGCGCAACTCCGGCGCCGCCGCCGTCGTCGAGGGCGTCGGCGACCACGGCTGCGAGTACATGACCGGTGGCACCGTCGTCGTGCTTGGCCCCACCGGCCGGAACTTCGCCGCGGGCATGTCTGGCGGCGTCGCCTACGTCTGGAAGCTCGACAGGTCGCTGGTCAACACCGAGCTGGTGGACCTGGAGCCGGTTTCGACGCCGGACGCGCTGCTGCCGCTGGTGCGGTCGCATTTCGAGGAGACCGGTTCCGCGGTGGCGGGGCGTCTGTTGGACAATTGGGACGAGTCGGTCCTGGAGTTCACGGAGGTCGTGCCGCGCGACTACAAGCGCGTCATGGAGGTCATGCGGGCCGCCGAGGCAGCCGGTCGCGATGTCGACGCGGCGGTCATGGAGGTTGCACGTGCCTGACCCGAACGGTTTCCTGCGCTACGAACGGCGGTTGCCCGCCCGGCGCCCCGTCCCGGTCAGGCTGCGCGATTGGCGCGAGGTGTACCCGCCCGCGTCCGACGAGCTCATCACCGAGCAGGCCAGCCGCTGCATGGACTGCGGCATCCCGTTCTGTCACGACGGCTGCCCGCTCGGCAACCGCATCCCCGACTGGAACGACCTGGTCCGCACCGGCAACTGGGACTTCGCGATCGAGGCGCTGCACGCGACCAACAACTTCCCGGAGTTCACCGGGCGGCTGTGCCCAGCGCCGTGCGAGGCCGCCTGCGTCCTGTCGATCGCGGGCGGCCAGCCCGTCACGATCAAGCAGGTCGAGGTCGAGATCATCAACCGGGCCGTCGCCGCCGGCCGGGTCACCGCCCGCCCCGCACCCGAACGGTCCGGCAAGAGCGTCGGCGTCGTCGGCTCCGGCCCCGCCGGGCTCGCCGCCGCGCAGCAGCTCGCCCGGGCCGGTCACGACGTCGTGGTGTACGAGCGCGACGACGCCCTCGGCGGCCTCCTGCGGTATGGCATCCCCGACTTCAAGCTGGAGAAGGGGCACATCGACCTGCGCCTGGACCAGCTGCGCGCCGAGGGGGTCCGCTTCGAGACCGGCGTCAACGTCGGCATCTCCGTCTCCGTCGAGGACCTGCGGGCCCGCCACGACGCGCTGCTGCTGGCCTGCGGCGCGCTGCACAGCCGCGACACGCCTGACACGCCGGGCCGCCCGCTCGCCGGCGTCCACCTGGCGATGGAACACCTCGTCGAATCCAACCGCGTCGTCGCCGGGCGGGTCCCCTCCGCGTCGATCTCGGCCGCCGGCAAGAACGTGATCATCATCGGCGGCGGTGACACGGCGGCCGACTGCCTCGGGGTCGCGCACCGGCAGGGCGCCCGGTCCGTGCTGCAGCTGGACCAGTACCCAATCCCGCCGGCCGAACGCGACGAGTCCCGCGACCCGTGGCCGACGTGGCCATGGATCCTGCGCAACTACCCGGCGCACGAGGAGGGCGGCGAGCGTGCTTTCGCCGTCGCCGTGACCGCCTTCGAGGGCAACGACGACGGCGACCTCACCGGGGTGCGCATCGCCGAGGTCCAGGTGTCCAGAGTGGACGGCCGCCGCGTCGTCACCGAGGTCCCGGGCACCGAACGGCTCTACCCGGCGGAGCTCGTCCTGCTTGCCATCGGCTTCGAGGGTACCGAGACCGGGCCGCTGCTCACGAACCTCGGCCTGACCCGCAACCGGCGCGGCGGCGTCGACACCGGACCCGACTGGCAGACGTCGGCGCCAGGCGTGTTCGTCGCGGGTGACATGCACCGCGGCGCGTCGCTCATCGTGTGGGCGATCGCCGAGGGCCGGTCGGCGGCCGCCTCGATCCACGCGTACCTGGGCGGCGACGGCACGCTGCCCGCACCGGTGGAACCGTCCGCGGTGGCTCTCACCGCCTAGGTCTGCGTTCGCTTCTTCTCAGGGGCGGTTTCTCTTCAGGGTGCTAAACGGGAGCGGCTCTCTTGCGGCGCCGCTCCCCGGGTACCCGTCGGCCATGAAACGCTCCCCGTTGCTCGCGCTGCCGCTGGCGTTGTTCCTGCTGTGTATCGCGCCGGTCGGGGTGGCCTCCGCCTCACCCGCGGACCAGCCGCCGTTCTGGGCGCCGGCGATCCCCGCCCTGCCGCCCATGCCGACCAAGACGGCGCCGCCCTCTGCGCCGCCGGCGTACCTGCCGCCGTCCTACTCTGGGTCCTCGCCGCGGACCCACGCCTCGTCGCCGGCCGACTCGACGTTCGCCCACGACGTCAGCATCGCGCTGCGGGTCGTCGAACGGTACTGGAGCTCCCGGATCGTCGGCTTCCGCCCGGTGTCGCGGATCGTGCCCTACCGTGTCGACGGCGAGGTCATGTGCGGCACCCAGCCGATCCCGACCCAGAACGCCGCCTACTGCCCCGTCGGTGACTTCATCGCCTACGACGTCAACTGGTCCGAACACGTCTACCAGGAACTCGGCGACGCGTTCGTCTTCTACCTGCTCGGCCACGAATACGGCCACGCCATCCAGCAACGCCTCGGCATCAACTACCAGTTCACCATCTACCAGGAACTCCAGGCCGACTGCTTCGCCGGCGCCTACATCGGCGACTCCATCAAGGTCGGCGACTTCACCCTCGAAGACGGCGACCTCGACGAACTGAAGAACGGCCTCTTCTCCGTCGCCGACCCCGAGGACGAACCCTGGTTCCAGGAAGGCGCCCACGGCTCCGCCGCACAACGCACCGGCGCCTTCTTCGACGGCTACGAGCAAAGCCTCGAAGCGTGCGACATGCCCTCCTCCTACCACGGCTGAACTTGCGGTACCGTCACGTCTGTCTATTGCACATCGTGGCGGGGAGAACGCGATGAGTGATCACCAGTTCAACGGCCTCTTCAACGGCCTCTTCACCGGCCTCGTCTGATGGCCGAGTCGTACCGCCGGTGGCGGCTACCGCAACTGTGGCAGATGGTCGCCGCCGACAGTCCAGCAAATACGTACCTCCACCTGACAACCCTGCGCCGCCAGCAGGCCGCCCTGGAAACCCAACGCGACCGCCTGCGAACACTCCGGGACCAGCTCGCAGAAGCCTGGCCACCCGAGAAGAGCGAAGCGGCCACCGCCTTCATCCAACGCGTCAACGACATGATCCGCGCGATGTCCGAAACCGCGAACGGCGCGGCCGAGGTGCGCAGCAGGGTGACCCTGATCGCCGAGGCGCTCGACCAAGCCCGCGCAGAGCTGGCACCTTTGGTCGAGCAGTACCAGCGGACCGCTGATCAGGCCGATCAGCGGGTAGGGGAGCAAGCCCGGAAACGTCTGGACGAACACGCCCGCCGCATTCTCATGGCCGCGGACGCAGCGGTCGTCGAACCAGCGGCCGGACTCAACGTCGTGCTTCCGACCTACAAGCGGATCAGCCTGCCGACGGCCGTAGCGTCGCCGCCGGTCACCACCAACGGATCAAGTTCGGGTGGTGCATCCGGTGGGTCTGCCAGTCGATCAGTCACCGGCTTTGCGTCTCCACGATTCGACCCGCCTGCAGTGACCATTGATCCGGCGGAGGACCAGGAGGTTCTGCTGGCCGCCGGAACTGCCGACGATGTCGGACACGGCGTGATCCCGCCTCTGGCTGCAACTGCCGACGGAGCCAGGACTCTCGCCAGCGCCGTGAGTGCGCCATCGCTTGGTCCTGGCCGAATCTTGGGAGCCGTTCCGCGACCTGGACCCGGCGTGCCCAACGGACCCGGAACTCAGATGAACGGCGTCATCAGCAGCGCATCTGGCGGAGTGCCGTTCGGCGGTCGGGCAAGCGGCATAACGGGGTCGGCAGTGCGCCCACTCGGTAGTGCTGGAGGCCGCCAGGACACCTCATCCGCGCAATACGCGAGTCGGCGGCGCGCCTCACAGGACGGCCAGGACGAATTGTGGACGGTCCCTAGCGGAGTGTCTGCCGTGATCGAGCCACCTGCGACCCGGCCTCACGATCCGGGGCCAGGTGTCCTTGGAATCGACCGTTGAGGGCGGTCCGTTCGGCAGCCATCGGGTTGGTCGCCATCTCGCTGGTCGTTATCTGCACGTCCGTGCCCGCAGCGGCCGACGACATTCGTGACCGCCAGTGGCATCTGGCAGCGCTGCAGATTGCGCAGGCTCAGAAGGTTGGTCAAGGGGAGGGGATTGTCGTCGCTGTCACGGACACTGGAGTCGACGATCGCCATGGAGAGCTTGCCGGCGCCGTGATTTCCGGCAAAGAGTTCGGTGAACAGCCGACAGGAAACGGCAAGGCTGACACGGACGGGCATGGCACGGCAATGGCAGGCCTCATCGCAGGACGTGGGTTGCCCAACGGAGCCGGCGTCCTCGGCGTCGCACCGAAGGCCACGATCCTGCCGGTGCAAACACTCCACAGCGAATTCGGTGGTTCGCCGATCGATCTCGCAGATGGCATTGTCTGGGCGGTCTCACAAGGCGCGAAGGTCATCTGCGTCGCGGCCGTCACGAGTGAATATCCTCAGGTGCGTGCAGCTGTCGAGTCCGCCATCAAGGCAGATGTCGTCGTCGTTGCAGGTGCCGGCAACACCCCGGACAACAAGACGGTAGGTTTCCCGGCGAAGCTGCCGGGCGTGCTCGCGGTCGCAGGGACCGACAAGAACGGCAATCACGCCACGATCTCCGCGGCAGGGCCGGAAGTGGTGCTTTCCGCGCCCGCTGTCGACATTGTCTCGACGGGGGCGTTCGGCAGGTATGTCGCGGGTGAAGGCACCAGTAACGCCACGGCGATCGTGGCTGGGGTGGTCGCGTTGGTGCGGGCAAAATTCCCTCAGTTGCCGGCCGCCGAGGTCATCCGTCGGTTGACTGCAACCGCCACTGATCGGGGGAAGCCGGGCCGCGATGACGAGTACGGCTACGGCATCGTCAATCCGGTCGCGGCGTTGACCGCGTCGATCGGGCCGTCGCCCGTGGCTGCTTCGTCTCCTGCGGATCGTGCCGGCCAGCCGAACGCCTCCGGGCAGCTGCCGGTCTGGGCATTCATCGGCGGTGGGGCCGTCTTTGCATGCGCTGGACTGCTGGCTTGGCGGCGCCGGCGGTCACGGTAGTTGTCGTCACGCTTTGCGGTTGGTGCAATTCCGGGCGTCACGACGGTTCGGAGTTGCGGTACCGTCACGTCTGTCTATTGCACATCGTGGCGGGGAGGACGCGATGAGTGATCATAAGTCGGGCTTCACGGTCGACCTGGAAGCGGTCCGGTCGTTCGGCGCAGGGCTGCACGCCGACCTGACCGCGCACCTGTCACCCGAGCATGACCAGATTCTGCGCACGTTCGTCGACACTCCGTCGTTCGGCACCCGCACGGCCAGCCCGGACGTGCAGGCGGCGGCGACGTTGTACCACAAGAAACTCATCGAACTGTTGGACCTGATGGATGCATTCGTCCACAACGGTACCGTGTTCGTGCAGGCGGCCGAGGAGGTCGCCGCCGCGTATGCCCAGGCGGACACGTTGAGCGGTGAGCAGTTCAAGGCGAGCCTGGCTGTCGCTTCGACAAAGGTGGACGATGCGATCTGGGCCGCCCAGCATGACCCGAGGACGGGCAGGTCCACCTGATGGCCGAGTCGTACCGCCGGTGGCGGCTGCCTGAGCTCTGGGAGATGGTCGCCGCCGACAACGCCGCGGACGCCCATCTGCATCTGGCGACGTTGCGCCGTCAGCAGACCGCTTTGGAAACCCAACGTGACCGGCTTCGAGTCCTGCGAGACCAGCTCGCCGAGGCGTGGCCCCCCGACAAGAGCGACGCAGCCACGATGTTCCTTCAGCGACTCAACGACATGATCGACGCATTCGCGGCGACCGCTCGGGGTGCTGCGGAGGTGCGCATCGGCGTGGAAATCGTCGCGGATGCGATCGGCCACGCTCGCGAACAGTTGGCTCCATTGGTAGAGCGGTATGCGAAGGCACAACTTGCGCCCGACCCGAGGGTTGGCAGGCAAGCGCAGAAGCTGCTGGACCAGGAAGGTCGTCGCATTCTCGTGGCGGCCGACGTGACGGTGCGCGATGCGACGTCAAAGTTTGCGACAGCGCTGCCTGACTATGCGCGGATCAGCATGCGGACGTCCATCCCGGCGGTGAACGGCGGCACCAACTCAACAAGTGGTGCTGGTGCCGACGGTGGCGGCACGAACGGCGCTTCGACGCGCTTGAGCGGATTTGCACCACCGCAATTTGACCCACCTGCGCCTGTCGCCGGCGAAAGCATCGGCGAGGACGTTTTGCTGGCCGGAGGTCGCTCGGATACCGGCATCGGCGGCTGGGGACCGGGTGAACATGGAGTTGGTCAAACCGGCGGTGGGACGGCAACGAGGTATCAGGAGCCGGTTGCCGGTGTCGGTCGGGTTCTTGGCATCGGAACTTCGAATGCCAGGACCGTGACCGGTGTGGATGGGATGGCTCGCGGCGTTGGTCCGCAGGCAATGCGGGGCGTTCCAGGCGGCGTGATCGGCGGGCCGCCGGTGGCTGTCTCTGCCGGTTCGGCGCGTGGGCGGTCGGTGCCGCCCGTTACTGCATCGCGGTCCACGCCGTCGACCAGTCGCCCGATTGCCGGTGGATATCAGGACCGATCGTTCGAGGAATATGTCGCACGTCGGCGTGAGCCGGATGACGATCCGGGTGAGCAGTGGACCGTGATTCACGGTGTTCGGCCGTTGCTTGAAGCGCTGCCGCCGGTTCGTACCCACGATCCGGGCCCTGGCGTAATTGGACTCGATCGTTGATCCGCGTCGTCCGTTCGATCACCGTGGTCCTGGCGGCGGTGGTCGTCTCGTTGCCGGCTCTGCCGATCGCTGCGTCCGCTGACACCATTCGAGACCGGCAGTGGCATCTGGCGTCGCTTGAGGTCGTCCGTGCGCAGCAGTTCAGCGTGGGCGAAGGAGTGCTCGTGGCGGTCGCGGATACTGGGGTCGATGATCGCCAGGGCGAGCTTGCCGGCGCCGTCATCGAGGGCAAGGAATTCGGCGAAGGTGCGTCGGGCAACGGGAAAGCCGACACCGATGGTCACGGGACGGCAATGGCAGGACTCATCGCAGGCCGTGGACTGCCCAACGGTGCTGGCGTGCTCGGTATCGCGCCGAAGGCCACCATTCTGCCGGTGCAGACGATCCACAGCGAGTTTGGGGGGACTCCGGAGAACTTGGCAGCCGGCATCACGTGGTCGGTTTCGCACGGTGCGCAGGTCATTTGTGTCGCTGCGGTGACCAGCGAATATCCGGAGGTGAGGTATGCGGTTGAGGCAGCGATCCAGGCTGGTGTGGTGGTTGTTGCAGGCGTTGGTAATGCGCCGAAGAGCAAGCAGGTGGGCTTTCCAGCGAAGTTGCCGGGCGTGCTGGCGGTCGCGGGGACCGATAAGGCCGGCAACCATGCCGCGATCTCCGCGACTGGGCCGGAGGTGGTGCTTTCGGCACCTGCAGTGGACATAGTGTCACTGGATGCCTTCGGCAAGTACAGCACCGGTGATGGGACGAGTAACTCGACGGCCATTGTTGCCGGGGTGGTGGCGTTGGTGCGGGCGAAGTTTCCCCAGCTCTCTGCGGCTGAGGTGATCCGGCGGCTGACTGCAACCGCCACTGATCGGGGGAAGCCGGGCCGGGACGACGAGTACGGGTACGGCATCGTCAATCCCGTGGCCGCCCTCACCGCCGAACTGCCGGCCGCGGCCAGCAGCACCACCGCAACCACCACCACCCCGCCCGGGAAACGGCATGGTGGGGGAGTGGCTGGGGTGGGCGTCGGGTGGGTTGTGGTTGGGGTCGGGGTGGTTGGCGGGGTTGCTGTCTGGTGGGTGCGACGCAGGACACGTTAGGAGGCCACCGGACGCGGGTACTTAGCGCCGAATGCGAGAGACGCTCATCGACACGCTCCAGCCGCTGAGCATTGCGCTCGGGGCGGCGCTCGTCGCGTTGTTGCTGGTGCAGGCGGTGCATATGGCGCTGCTGCGGGCGGGGCGGCGGTCGGGGTTGCTGACCGAGCTGGCGAACCGGGCGCACCGGCCGACGCAGTGGGTGGTGGTGCTGGCGGCGGTGTACTTCACGATCCGGGACACCGCCGACGAGGCGGAGTGGCGGCCCACGTTCCTGCACGTGGAGCAGCTCATCATCATCGGGGCGGTGGCGTGGCTGGTCGCGGCGTTGCTGGTGGTGGCGGAGGACGCGGCGCTGGCGCGGTTCAGGACGGACGTGCCGGACAACCGGCAGGCGCGGCGGGTGCACACGCAGGTGGTGATGATCCGGCGGGTGACGGTCGCGACGATTGCCGTGCTCGCCGCCGGCGTGATGCTGATGACGTTCCCGCAGGCTCGCATACTGGGCACGAGTGTGCTCGCGAGCGCGGGGTTCATCGGCATCATCGCGGGTCTGGCGGCGCAGAGCGTGCTGCGGAACCTGTTCGCGGGGCTGCAGCTGGCGTTCAGCGACGCGGTGCGGCTCGGGGACGTCGTCATCGTCGAGGAGGAGTGGGGGCGGGTTCAGGAGATCACGTTGTCCTACGTGGTCGTGCACGTGTGGGACGACCGGCGGTTGATCCTGCCGACGTCGTACTTCACGGAGAAGCCGTTCCAGAACTGGACGCGGACGGAGGCGGCGCTGCTCGGCGACGTCATGCTCGACGTCGACTGGTGGTTGCCGGTGCCGGAGGCGCGGGAGGAACTGCGCCGGGCGCTGGAGTCGACGGACCTGTGGGACGGGCGGGTGTCGGTGCTGCAGGTCGTCGAGGCAACCGGCAACGCGATGCGGCTGCGGGCGCTCGTCAGCGCGACCGACGCGCCGAAACTGTGGGACCTGCGGTGCTTCATCCGGGAGCACATGGTGACGTGGCTGCGGGACGCGCACCCGTCGTCGCTGCCGCGGGTGCGGGGCGAGATGACCTCCGCGATGCCGCTGCACGCGACGCTCACCGGGCAGACGCACACGGCCGACAGCGACGCGCGGGTGTTCAGCCACAGCGTCGACGGCCGGGCCCGCGCCGAGGCGTTCACCGGCGGCGAACGGGAGCACTGACGAACGGGAGCGCTGACGAACGGGAGCGCTGACGAACGGCGGGCCGTGAGCGCTAGGCGGTGGCCGGGGTTCTGGCGTGCAGGACGAGCCTGGCGGCCACCAGTACCGACAGGACCGCCGCCGTCACGACCAGCGAAGGGCCGACGAAGGTCGCGGCGAGGACCAGGAGCGCCGCGGCCGGCTCCAGCCAGGTGCGGGGGCGGATGTGCAGGACCCACAGCGCCACCAGGAGCACCGCCACCGGGATCGTGACGGGGGCGCCGGACAGGTCGGGGCGTTCGACGATGACGGCGATGCCCGCCCCGATCGCCGCGGCGGCCGCGAAGACGGCGTAGTGCCCGTATCCCCACACGAACGCGTGCCGGTTGTCCACCAGCAGCCGGTGCGCCGGGTGGTCGAAGTACAGCCACCAGAACGCGAAGACGATGACCAGCCCGCTGCCCGCCACCCACCACAGCCGGTCCTGCACGAACCCGGCCTGCACCGCCACCGTGGTCGACAGCACGATCTCGCCGAGCACGATGATGAACAGCAGGCTGTACCGCTCGGCGATGTGATGCGGGTGCCACGGCGTGTGGCGTTGCCGCTCCGCCCACAGTGGCACCGCCAGCTCGGCGGCGACCATGACGAAGAACAGCACCAGGTGCGTGGTGCCGTGGGTGAGCAGGATCAGCGACCAGCCGACCATGCACGCGGACACCCCGGCCGCCATACGAAGCGCGGTGCCCCGGTCCCCGGAACGGCCGTCAGGGTCGCCGGCCGCCGCCCGCAGCCACTGGGTGACCAGGGCCGCGCGCATGATGACGTAGCCCGCGGTGACGATGCCGAAGTGGCCGTGGAACGCGTCGGTGACCCCGGCGGCCAGGACGAGCACCCCGGCGATCTGCACGAGGGTCGTCAGCCGGTACGCGACGTCGTCGGTGTCATACGCCGAGGCGAACCAGGTGAAGTTCATCCAGGCCCACCAGACGGAGAAGAACACCGTCAGATAGGCGACGATCCCGTGCAGCACGTCACCGTCGGCGACCGCGTGGTGCAGCAACTGTGCAACCAGCGCGATGGCGACCACGAAACACAGGTCGAACAGCAGCTCGAGCGGCGTCGCGACCCGGTGCGGCTCGCGGGTGTCGCGGGTGCCCATCGGCCGGCGCCACTGTGAGCTCGAGGGCGGGCTGGAAGCCATCGCACGATTATGAGGGAAACCGCCGGTGGACAGTGTCTCAACTGATGGCGCCACCCTGGGTCGGCCGAATCGTCACGGCGTGGAGGGGCTAGCCTCAAGGTGTGACTCGACGCGCAAAAATCGTCTGTACGCTCGGACCCGCCGTATCGTCGCCCGAGCGGATCCGCGGCCTCGTCGACGCCGGGATGGACGTCGCGCGGCTCAACTTCAGCCACGGCAGCCATGAGGACCACGCCGCGGTGTTCGCACTCGTCCGTGAGGCCGCCGCTGCCGCCGGCCGTTCCGTGGGCATTCTCGCCGACCTGCAGGGTCCCAAGATCCGGCTCGGTCGCTTCGCCAACGGGCCTCACGAGTGGCGCACCGGTGACACGGCCGTCATCACCAGCGACGACGTGATCGGCACCGCCGATCGGGTGTCGTGCACCTACACGAAGCTGCCGCAGGAAGTGAAAGCCGGCGACCGGCTGCTGATCGACGACGGCAAGGTTGCCGTCGAGGTCACCGGCGTCGAAGGAAACGACATCACCGTCCTCGTCACCGAGGGCGGCATGGTCTCCAACAACAAGGGTGTCTCACTGCCCAACGTCGCGGTGAGCGTTCCCGCGATGTCCGAGAAGGACGCCGAGGACCTCCGGTTCGCGCTGCAGCTGGGCGCCGACTGGATCGCGTTGTCGTTCGTGCGTTCGCCCGACGACATCAAGCTCGTCCACGAGATCATGGACGAGGAGCGGGTGCACCGCCCGGTCATCGCGAAGGTCGAGAAGCCGGAGGCGGTCGCCGCCCTCGAGCAGATCGTCGCGGCGTTCGACGGCATCATGGTCGCCCGCGGTGACCTCGGCGTCGAGATGCCGCTCGAGCAGGTGCCGCTGGTGCAGAAGCGGGCCGTCCAGCTGTGCCGCGAGTCGGCGAAGCCGGTCATCGTGGCCACGCAGATGCTCGACTCCATGATCGAGAACGCCCGCCCGACCCGCGCCGAGGCGTCCGACGTCGCCAACGCCGTGCTCGACGGCACCGACGCCGTCATGCTCTCCGGCGAGACCAGCGTCGGGCGGTATCCGATCCTGACCGTCGCCACGATGGCCCGGATCATCGCGACCACCGAGGGCGGTTCGCTGTCGGTGCCGCGCCTGCAGCACGACCCCCGCACCCGCGGTGGCGCGCTCACCTCGGCCGCCTCCAACATCGCCCGCAACATCGGCGCCAAGGCGCTGGTCGCCTTCTCGCAGACCGGTGACACGGTCCGCCGCCTCGCCCGCCTGCACTGCGAGCTGCCGCTGCTCGCGTTCACGCCCGAGCCGACGGTCCGTAACCAGCTGGCCCTGTCGTGGGGCGTGCAGACGTTCGACGTGCCGTTCGTCCAGCACACCGACGAGATGTTCCAGCAGGTCGACCTGGCCATGGTCGGACTGCCGTGGCTCAGCGCCGGCGACGACGTCGTCATCGTCGCGGGCTCCCCGCCCGGGACGCCCGGCTCGACGAACACGCTGCGCGTTCACCAGCTGGGAGCACTGTCACAGGAGCACGGGCAGGACCACAGCGCGTAATTACCTCTAGATTGCAGGGGTGGACGAGCTCGCAAGTGGACAGGCGGCGGTAGACGCCCTCGTCCGACTCCTGGACCTCGAAGCGTTGGGGGACGACCGGTTCCTGGGCATCAGCCCGCCGGTCGGCCCCCAACGTGTGTTCGGCGGCCAGGTCGCGGGGCAGGCCCTGGTGGCCGCCGGCCGGACCGTCGACCCTGAGCGCCAGGTGCACTCGCTGCACGGGTATTTCGTCCGGCCGGGCGACCCGACGGTGCCCATCACGTACACGGTGGAGAACATCCGCGACGGGCGCACCTTCTCCGTGCGCCGGTCCGTCGCGCAGCAGCACGGCAAGGTCATCTTCTTCATGTCGGCGTCGTTCCACGTCCCCGAGGACGGCCTGGACCACCACGAGGCCGCGCCGGCGGACATCCCCTCGCCGGAGGAGACGCCGACGATGGCGGAGCGCCTGGCGAAATATCCGGAGCGGGCCGGCATCTGGTCGATAATCCCGCGCCCGATCGACGTGCGCTACGTCGGCGAGCCCGGCTGGGTCCGCCCCGGCGACCGCCCCGCGTCCCCGACCCAGCGGGTCTGGATGCGCATCGACGGCAAGCTCCCCGACGACCCGCTGCTGCATGCGTGCGCGCTGACGTTCGCCTCGGATCTCACCCTGCTCGACTCGGTCCTCGCCGTCCACGGCGCCGTCTGGGGCCCCGGCGGGTTCGTCGGCGCCAGCCTCGATCACGCCCTGTGGTTCCACCGCGGCTTCCGCGCCGACGAGTGGTTCCTCTACGACTCGGTGAGCCCCTCGGCCTCCGACGCCCGGGGCCTGGCGACCGGCCGCATGTTCACCCGCGATGGGCGACACATCGCGACGGCCGTGCAAGAGGGCCTGTTGCGACGCGTGGGAGGATGAGTCATGCGCCTTTCAGCCCGGGTCGACTACGCCCTCCGCGCGGTGGCGGAGCTCGCGGCGTCGGCCGGTGACGGCAAGCTGGTGACCGCCGACCGCCTGGCGTCCGCCCAGCAGATCCCACCGAAGTTCCTCGAGAGCATCCTGCTGCAGCTGCGCCGCGGCGGCATCGTCGTCGCCCAGCGCGGCCCCGAGGGCGGTTACCGGCTGGCCCGGCCTGCCGCCGAGATCAGCCTCGCCGAGATCATCCGCGTGATCGACGGCCCGCTCGCCAACGTCCGCGGCCAGCGCCCCGAGGACCTCGGCTACCACGGCGCCGCCTCCGCGCTGCAGGACGTGTGGATCGCCCTGCGCGCCAACGAGCGCCTCATCCTCGAGACGGTCACCATCGAGGACGTCGTCACCGGCGAGCTGCCCGAGCGCGTCCGCGACCTGGTTGCCGACCCGCGCGCCTGGGTCTGACGGTTTTCCGGCCGGGCACAGCGGCGGTCCGGCCTGTTCGAAAAGCTGCCTGCTCCGGTCCGTCGTGGGCACGCGCCGTCGCTCCCGTCAGCCACCGGTCGGCCGTGAACGGCCTCCCTGCCAGCTCCGCGGACAGTTGCGGTGACACGACCTGCGGTCGTGAACAAGCACGCGGCCGTGAACGGCCGCGCCGCGACCTTGCGGCCGCGACAGGCGCCGCGGGCTGAGTGGAGCATGGGCGCGCGTGGGCGCGACGCTGGGTGCCAGTTGACTTTGGAAGCCCGCACCCGGCTCGGGTTGATCTTTTCGCTATTTCCGATCGGTTCGATAGGAGATAGGATCGGCGCATGATCGTCGTGCTCTCGGGCAACCCGCGTCCGCACTCCCGCACGCTGCACCTGGCGGAGGAGGTCGGCGCCGCGCTCGCCGACCGGCTCGGCCAGCCGGTGCCGCACACCATCGACGTGGCCGCGCTCGGCACGCGGCTGCTGCAGACGGGCGACGGTGCGGTCGCCGACGCGCTCGGCCGGCTCCGGCGCGCGAGCGTGCTGGTCGTGGCGACCCCGACGTACAAGGGCACGTATACGGGTGTGCTGAAGGTCCTGCTGGACCAGCTGCCGGCCGAAGGGCTCAAGGACGTGGCGGCGGTGACCGTGGTGACCGCCGGGGTCCGGCCGCAGGCCGACGCGACCGAACGGCACCTGCGGGAACTGCTCGGCGAGCTCGGCGCGGTCCCGGTGACCCCGGGCCTGGCCGTCGTCGAGTCGGAGCTGGCGAACGCGGGGACCGCCGCCGCCGAGTACGTCGCCGAGGTCGGCGACTCGTTCACCGCCGACGCCGCGGTCTGATCCCAACGGTCGGACGCTGTGCCGGCTTGAGCTGTGTCGGCTGCGCTGTGCCGGCTTGCGTTGTGCCGGCTTGCGCTGCGTCGTTTGCTGCTCGGGCGGGCTCAGGCGGGCTGGAGTCGGGCTGGAGTCGGGCTGGAGTCGGGTGGTCGTCAGCGGCCGATGAGGTTGCCGGCCATGGCGAGGGGGGAGTCGTCGGCGCCGTCGGCCTGCTCGCTCAGGACGTTCAGCGAGCGGGCGATGCTTACCAGCGCATAGGTCTGCGTGACCTGCAGCGTGCGATCCATCTGCAGGTCGTCGGCCATGTCCAGCTCGTCGCGGATGGCGTGCAGGAAGCCCTCGGCCGCCTGCAGGTACGGGTCGTGCGCCTTAGACATGACCTGAGCGTAGGTCCGGAACCGGCCGCTCACCCCCGGTTCGGAAGTTTCAGCGCGGCTGCCAGGCCTGCGGTGGTGTGGTGAGGCGGCGCACGTGCGCCGGCATCCGGCCGCGGACCACGTCGGCGAGGCTGACCTCGTCGAGGACGTTGCGGACCGCGGCCCGCACCGCCACCCACAGCTGCTGGAGGTGCTCGGCGGTGCCGGAGTACATCGCCTCCTCCGGCCGGACGCCGCGGACCTCTGCCAAGGGGCCGTCGACGGCGCGGAGCACGTCACCGACCATGATCTCGGAGGGCTGTCGGGTCAGGACGTAGCCGCCGTCGACGCCGCGCTGGCCGCGGACGAGGCCGGCCCGTCGCAGGTCGCCGAGGACCGCCTCCAGGAACTTGCGGGGCATCTCCTGTTCGTCGGCGAGGCCGGCGGCCGACACGACCGCGGGGTAGGCGGCCGCCAGACCGAGCGAGGCGCGCACCGCGTAGTCGCCGCGTGCCGAGATGTGCATGGCAAAGACTGCCTTCCCGCAGAGAGCGTCGCCGTACCCATGACGGACCGTGGGGCCCGCCAAGGGGCTAGCTTTTGGAGCTAGCCGATGGGGAATGTCCGATACCAATGTAGGGTGCGCGCTTGCGGGTGATCGCCGGGGTAGCGTTGTCGGATTATGCGACCAGACGAACGCGTGGGTGAGCGGTCACCCGAACCCCGCTCACCCGAACCGCGCAGGGGCGCCGATCACAATGTGATGCGCGAGGTCAACCGGTCGCTGGTGCTGGCGCTGGTGAAGGAGGGCGGGCCGGTCTCCCGCGCGAGCATCGCCCGGTCCACGACGCTGGCGAAGCCGACCGTGTCCGCGATCGTCGACGAGCTGATCGCCGACGGGCTCGTCCGCGAGCTCGGGCCGGGCTCGACCGCGGTCAGCGGCGGGCGGCCGCCGATCCTGCTCGAGTTCAACGCCCGCTCCCAGCTGGTGGTCGGCGCGCACATCGGCGCCCGGCGCACCACGGTCGCCATCGGCGACGCCGCGGGGGAGGAGATCGCGCGACGCGAGTTCCCCACGCCGACCGCGCTCGCCGCGAACACCGGCACGGCCGTCACCGGGGTGGCGCCGGTCGACGCGCTGCGGATGGTGGCGGCCGAGGCGCGCGCCGCGATCCAAAGCACGGCGCTGCCCACCGCCCGGCTCGCCGCGGTAGGCGCGGTCCTGCCCGGGCTCACCGACTTCCACACGGGCGTGTGCCTGCTCGCGCCGAACCTCGGCTGGCGGGACGTGCCGGTCCGCGACATCCTCGCCGCCGAGCTCGGTGCGCCCGTCTACGTGCACAACGCCGGTCAGGCCGCCGCCGTCGCCGAGAACCTGGAGGGGGCCGGCGGGCGGGTCGGGGACCTGGCGCTGCTGTACGCGGGCACCGGCCTGTCCGCAGGCGTCCTGTCCGACGGCAGGGTGTTCCATGGTGTCGGCGGCACGGCCGGCGAGATCGGGCACAACGCCGTCCCCGGCAACGAGGAGCCGTGCAACTGCGGCAACGTCGGCTGCCTGGAGACGGTCGCGTCCGGCCCGGCAATAGTGCGGGCGGTGCGCCGCGGGCTCGTCGCGGGGGAGACGTCGAGCCTGGCGGCCCTCGAGACGTTCGACGCGCGGGACGTCACCGCGGCCGCCCGGGCCGGCGACGCCCTCGCCGCCGCCGCGATCGCCGAGATCGGCGCGCACCTGGGGCTGGCGGCGTCGTGGCTGATCAATGCGTACAACCCGGCGGTCGTCGTGGTCGGCGGCGGGCTGGCGCCGATCGGGGACCTGCTGCTGGACCCGTTGCGGGCGGCGGTGGCGCGGCACGCCCTGGCGCCGGCGCTGCGCGGCGTCGAGATCCGCGCGTCGGTGCTCGGGCCGGACGCGGAGGTGCGCGGGGCGGTGCTGCTGGCGTTGCAGCACTCGGAGACGTACTACCGGGTCGTCTTCCGCGCCTGACAGAGCCCACCCCAGAGCCCATCACAGGGCTCACCCCGAGCCCAGTCTGCGCTGAGTCCGCGCCCAGTCCGCGCCCAATCTGGGTTCACAGCCTGCGTTCAGCCTGCGCGGGCTGCGGATTTTGGCGACCTTACGCACGGGTTGAGACGGATGTTTCGGGATACGTGGGTAGGTGCACGCTGGTTAGTTCTGATATTGAACTAACCCAGTCCGGCGGCGTAGGGTGCTAGACGTCCGCCAACGAACACCCCCGCTAAGAGGTACTCATGAACGATTACCAGCCCACCCGCGCCGACAAGTTCTCGTTCGGGCTGTGGACCGTCGGCTGGCAGGCCCAGGACGTCTTCGGCGGCCCGACCCGCGCGCCGCTCGACTCCGTCGAAGCCGTCCACCGTCTCTCGGACCTCGGCGCGGCCGCCGTCACGTTCCACGACGACGACCTGTTCCCGTTCGGCAGCGACGACGCGACCCGCGACCACCTCATCGCCCGCTTCAAGGACGCGCTCAAGGCGACCGGCATCCGCGTCGAAATGGTGACCACCAACCTCTTCAGCCACCCGATCTTCAAGGACGGCGGCTTCACCTCCAACGATCGCGCGGTCCGCCGCTTCGCGCTCAAGAAGGTGCTCCGCAACATCGACCTCGCCGCGGACCTCGGCGCCGAGACCTACGTGCTGTGGGGCGGCCGCGAGGGCGCCGAGTCCGGTGGGGCCAAGGACGTCGCGGCCGCGCTCGACCGGTACCGCGAAGGGCTCAACCTCCTCTGCGCGTATGTGCGCGACCAGGGCTACGACATCCGCTTCGCCCTCGAGCCCAAGCCGAACGAGCCGCGCGGCGACATCCTGCTGCCGACGATCGGCCACGCCCTGGCACTCATCTCGACCCTCGAGGAGCCGGACCGGGTCGGCCTCAACCCCGAGGTCGGGCACGAGGAGATGGCCGGGCTCAACTTCGCCCACGGCATCGCCCAGGCGATGTGGCACGGCAAGCTGTTCCACATCGACCTCAACGGGCAGCACGGCCCCCGCTTCGACCAGGACCTGCGCTTCGGCGCCGGCAACCTGCGCGGCGCGTTCTGGACCGTCGACGTGCTCGAGACCGGCGGGTACACCGGCTACCGGCACTTCGACTACAAGCCGCCGCGGACCGAGGACTACGACGGCGTGTGGGAGACCGCGCGGGCGTGCATGCGCAACTACCTGATCCTCAAGGAGCGGGTCGCGTCGTTCCGCGCGGACCCGGAGGTCGCTGCGGCCCTCGAGGCGGCGCGGGTCAACGAGCTGCACGAGCCGACCCTCGCCGAGGGCGAGACGATCGAGTCGCTGCGCGCCGAGGACTTCGACGTCGAAAAGCTCGCCGCCCGCGGTGGCGCGTTCGAGTACCTCGACCAGCTGGCGATGGAGCACCTCCTCGGAGTCCGTTCGTGAGCCATGCGTCCGCGAGGCGTGCGTTGGCGAGGCGTGCGTTCGTGAGGCGTGTGTTGACGGGCCGTGCGTTGGCGGGGCGTGCGTTCGTGAGGGGAGCGGCGGCGTGAGCCGGCGGCTCGTCGCGGGCGTCGACACGTCCACCCAGTCGACGAAGGTGCTCGTCTGCGACGCTGACACCGGTGAGGTCGTGCGGGAAGGTCGCGCCGGGCACCCCGACGCGACCGAGGTCGACCCGGCCCACTGGTGGCGGGCGTTCGCCGACGCCACCGGCGGCGGAGTGTCGGGCGGTGGGGTCTCGGGCGGTGGGCTGCTGGACGGGGTGGCCGCGATCGGGGTCGGCGGGCAGCAGCACGGCATGGTGCTGCTCGACGAGGCCGGCGACGTCGTGCGGGACGCGTTGCTGTGGAACGACACGCGGTCCGCCGGCGCGGCCACCGACCTCATCGCCGAACTGCCCGGCGGTGCCGCCGCCTGGGCCGACGCGACCGGGCTCGTGCCGGTGGCCAGCTTCACCGTCACGAAACTGCGGTGGGTCGCCGAACACGAACCTGAAAACGCGGCCCGCGCCGCGAGCGTCATGCTGCCGCACGACTGGATCACCCACCTGCTGCGCGCCGGAAACGAGGCCGGCGGCCCGACCACCGACCGTGGCGACGCCTCCGGGACGGGGTACTGGTCGCCGGCGTCCGGGTCGTACCAGCCGCAGCTTTTGCGGTTGGCTTTTGGACGGGATCTGGCAGTGCCGCGGGTCGCCGGGCCGGCCGAGGTGGTGGGTGAGACCGTCGCCGGTGCCCTTCTTGCGCCGGGCACCGGCGACAACATGGCCGCCGCCCTCGGTCTCGGCCTGCGCCCCGGTGACGTCGTGGTGTCGCTCGGCACCTCGGGCACCGTCTTCGGCGTGTCGGAGCGGCCGGTCACGGACATCAGCGGCACCGTCGCCGGGTTCGCCGACGCGACCGGCCGGCACCTGCCGCTCGTCGCGACCCTCAACGCGGCCCGGGTCCTGTCGGCCGTCGCCGCGCTCCTCGGCGTCGACCTGTCCACATTGGACGAGCTGGCGCGATCGGCGGCGCCGGGCGCGGGCGGGTTGACACTGCTGCCGTACCTGGACGGCGAACGCACCCCGAACCTGCCCGACGCCCGCGGCCTGCTCAACGGCATCACCCGCGGCAACGCCACCCCGGCGAACCTGGCCCGGGCGGCGGTCGAGGGCATGCTGTGCGGGCTCGCCGACGGCATCGACGCGGTCCGAGGTCTGGGGGTGCCGGTCGAGCGGGTCCTGCTCATCGGTGGTGCCGCTGCCTCGGCGGCGGTACGTGAGGTGGCACCCGCGCTCTTCGGGGTGCCGGTCAGCGTGCCGGACCCGGGTGAGTACGTCGCGCTCGGTGCGGCCCGGCAGGCGGCGTGGGTGCTCGACGGCGGTGCGGAACCGCCGGCCTGGCGGGTGCCGGGGACGGCCCCGGCGGCGGAGACGCTGGCACCGCCGGTCGGGGAGACGCGCAAGGTGTACGCGGACGTCCGGGACCGAGCGCAGGCGTTGCTGCGGTAGGTACCCGGCGCGCGGGGCCGGGTGATGTGGGGGTGGACTGCCCACGGGCGTTGGTGAGGCGCCCGTTGCGGTGGCCGGGCCGGGATGTTGTTGGGGCGTCCCGGCTCGGCTCTACCCCGGCTCTTGAGCCCTTGTGCTTTGGACGGACCGTAACTGGGGTTCCGGTGTCGGGCTGTCCGCCCGACGGCCCGACACCGGACTCCCGCGCGCCGGTCCCGCTCCCTCGTGCGGAGCCGGCGCTGGATCACGTTCGCAGGACTGACTCTGGGCCTGCTGTGTTGCGCGGGACGGTTCCGGGACGGGAGTGCGTGCGTTGCCGGGGCAGGCCGGATGACATCGCATCCACCGGTCGGGGGACACGAAGAAGGGCCGCCCCGCATGGGGAGACCCTTCTCACGCTTGGTCGCCGGCCGCCCAGCCTGGCTCAGTCGGTTTGCTCAGCTCGGCTTGCTCTGCTGGCTTGCTCTGCTCTGCTGGGCTTGCTCGGCTCGGTTTGTTCGGCCTGGCTTGCCCGGCTCGCGCTTGGTCAGGCTGCCGGCTCAGTCGGGCCAGTCGCCGGTGATGCGGCGGACGCCCGCCGCGCCGCCGCGGTCGATCGCGGCCTTCACCACGGCGAAGATCGCGCCTTGGAGGGCGGCGGCGGCGAGGACCTCGCCCCAGCCGTACTCCCGCGACGTCGCCTCCGGCGCGTCGTCCTCGCCGGAGAGCCGCTTCCAGATCTGCTTGAACACGATCCCGGCCGCGACGCCACCGGCCACGCTGAACGCGATGCTGAACGGCTTGTACAGGATCTTGTTCACTCGTATCCCTTCCGGTACCCGATCAACGCCGCGAGGACCAGCAGGCCCGACGCCACCACCCACGGCGCCGGACGGTCCCGCACCGACTGCACCATCCGATGCAGCGAGCGCTGCATGGCCTGGCGCGGGTGGGTCCGCAGTTCGCGACCGGCGTACGCGGCGTTGACCGCGACCTGTTCCACGCCTTCCCGCATCCGCAGCTTCGCCGCCGTCACCGAGGTGGACACGGCGTCCTGCGCGCGGGCCTTCACGTCGGCCTTGGCCGCGAGGGCCTCGACGGTCTCACCGAGCCCCGCCCGGGTCCGGGCGATCTCCTGCCGGAGTGCCTCGGGGTCGGTCGGGGTGGCGTGCCCGTTGTGACCGTTCTTCGAATCGGTCGCCGTCATCGCTGCCCCCGGTCCTTCACGGAGTGGGTGATCGTGTCGATGTCCGCCTTGACGCTGGCGACCGCGTCGTGCGGCACCGGCGGCCCGGCCTTGCTCATCTGCGACTTGCCGAGCAGCGCCAGGATTCCGGCGACCACCAGCAGGACCACGCCGACCAGCAGTGCCGACAACCATGCCGGCATGACCGCCGCGAGGGCGATGATGGCGGCGGCGAGCAGGGCAGCCACGCCGTAGAGCGCGACGAGGCCGGCGCCGCCGAACATGCCGACGCCCATCCCGGCCCGCTTGCCCTTCTGGGCCAGCTCGACCTGGGCAAGCTTCAGCTCGTCGCGCACCAGGGTGGAGACCTGCTCGGCGGCCAGCTTGACCAGCTCCGCGGTGGAGCGGTGATCAGTGGTCGAGGTGACAGTGCTCGCAACCATTGGGGATTGCATGCGCGGCGCGGTGGCCGGCCGGTCGTTCACGGTGTACGTCATGGCATCTCCTCTCGCCCGCACGTTCCTGTTTCCCCGCGAACGCCGGGGTTAACCCACGTCACGCCGCTGGTGCGGACGCCTCCAACCACCCTCACGCCGCCACCCTCACGCCGCCACCCTCACGCCACGACTCTCATGCCACCACCCTTCTCATGCCACCACCCTCACGGCCCGGCCACGGCCACCTTGTGCGGGTGGATGTCGTCGTAAGGGTGGGTGTCGTCGTCCGGGGCGGGTTCGTCGCGGGCGCGTTTCGGCAGGAGGAACGACAGGGCGGCGGCGAGGGCAAGCAGGCCGAGTTCCAGCCACAGCACGTGTCGCAGGCCCGCGTCGAAGGCGCGACCCAGCTGCTGCGGCTGCGCCCAGGCGAAGAACGCGGTGCCGAGCGCGGCGACGCCGATCGCACCGCCGACCTGTTGGGCGGCGGTCAGCGTGCCGGACGCCGAGCCGACCTCGTGCTCGTCGACCGAGGCCAGGACGATGTCGAAGTACGGTGCCATCGAGCAGCCCATGCCGATGCCGAGCACCAGCAGCGACGGCAGCAGGGCAGCGTTCAGGGTGCCGGCGGAGACGGAGCCGTCGGCGACCGTCAGGGTGACGAGCAGCGCGACGACACCCGCGGCCACGACAGCGGTCCCGCCGACGAGCAGCCGGCGGCCGCCGAACCTGGCGCTCAGCATGTGCCCGGCGACCGCACCGACGGCGGTGCCGAACGCCCACGGCGACTGGGTGAGACCGGCGCGCAGCGGGGAGAAGCCGAGGCCGAGCTGCAGGTACACGCTGAGGATCAGGGTCAGGCCCATCAGCCCGGCGAAGAAGATCAGGCCGACGAGCAGGCCGGCGGTGAACCGTTGCTTCGCGAGCAGGCTGGGCTCGATGAGTGGGCTCCGGCCGGTGCGGTGCAGGCGGCGCTGGTACCGCTGAAACACCCAGAACATCGGGACGGACAGCACCATCATGATCCACGCCCACCATGGCCAGCCGAGCTCCCGCCCCTGGACGAGCGGGAAGACGAGCAGCAGCAGGGACCCGCTGAGCAGGGCAGTGCCAGTCAGGTCGAGCCGGAGCCGGGTGCCGGAGTCGGCGCCTCCGGGTGCGGGGCGGGGCAGGACCAGCCAGGCGCCGAGCAGCGCGGCGATCCCGACGGGGAGGTTGATCAGGAAGATCATCCGCCAGCCGGTGCCGAAGAGGTCGGCGTCGACGAGGACGCCGGCGAGGATGGGGCCGCAGACGGCGGACAGGCCCATCACGGGGCCGAACGCGCCGAATGCGGCACCGAGCTTCTCCGGTGGGAACGCGGCCTTGATGAGGCCGAGGCCCTGCGGGATGAGGACCGCGCCGGCGAGGCCCTGCAGGATTCGGAACACGACGAGCGTCACGGGGCCGGGGGCGACGGCGCACAGCAGTGACATGAGGGTGAACCCGGCGGCGCCGACGAGGAACATGCGGCGGCGGCCGAAGATGTCGCCGAGCCGGCCGCCGGTCACCAGACCCACCGCAAAGGCGAGGGTGTACCCGGCGGCGAGCCACTGCAGGAACGCAGTACCGCCGTTGGTGCCGCCGTTGATCCCGTTGCTGATCCCGTCGGCGGCTCCTTGATCCGGGCCGATGAGGTCGGCGCGGATCGAGGGGCCGGCGATGGCGATGATCGTGGCGTCGAGCAGGTCCATGACCTCGGCGGCGAGGACGACGGCGAGCACCGCCCAACGCCATCGGTACGGGTCCGGAGGCATGTTGGCGGCCTTCAGATCGGAGTGTTTCGAACGCTGTTCGTTGGTCACGAACACTGTTCTACTTACGAACACTGTTCGTGTCAAGTAGGATTGGCGGGTGCCAGCCCGAGCCGTCCCCAAGCCCAGCCAGGTCAGCGAGCCCAGCCAGGTCAGCGCTCCACCCGAGCCGGGACTGCCGGCGCCGCCCTGGCGGACGCGGCGCAAGGCACCGGCCGCCCGGCAGCCGCTGAGCGCGGAGGCCGTGATCGAGACCGCGCTGCGGCTCGTCGACCGGGACGGACTCGACGCGCTGAGCATGCGGCGGGTGGCGCAGGAACTGGGCACCGGGGCGGCGTCGTTGTATGCGTACTTCGCGAACAAGGACGAGCTGCTGGAGCAGCTCCTCGACCGGGTCATCGGCGAGATCCCGCTGCCGGTCGCGCACCCGCCGCGGGTGGGTGGTGACGCGGATGATCAGGCAGGGGATCAGGCAGAAGCTCAGGGGGCAGGCCAGGCGGCAGGTCAGGCAGCAGCTCAGGCAGGGGACTGGGCGGCGGTGGTCAAGCGCAGTTGCTGGGACAGCCGGGCGGTGTTCCTTGCCCACCGGGACCTCGTCAAGGTTGCCCGGGCCAATATTCCTGTGGGGCCCAACTCGCTGCGGTACACCGAGGCGATGCTCGCCGTTCTCCGTGGCGCTGGTATTCCGGACAAGATCGCCGCGTGGGGCATGGATCAGATGTCGCTGGTGATCGTCGCCGACGCCATTGAATCCGCGATCCACGCCAGCCATGGCCGACAGACGGAGGCGGACGCCGAGCCGTACCTTGCGCAGGTCCGCGAGTACTTCGGGTCGCTGCCGGCCGACCGGTTCCCGAACCTCGTCGCGATGGCCCCGGCGATGACCGAGGGCAGCGGCGATGAGCGGTTCGCGTTCGCGATCGACCTGATGGTCGACGGGCTCGCCCGGTACGCCGGTGGGACGAACACCACCGGAGGGGGTGCCGCCGGACCAGTTGTGCTTGAGTCGGTTGTGCTTGAGTCGGCTGCGCCGGTTGCTGCCGTTGCCGTTGCTGATGGCGCTGGGTCTGATATCGCTGTCGCTGATGGTGCTGTGCCTGATGGTGCTGTGCCTGAGGACGCAGTGTCGGTGGTTGGCGGGTCTGTTGTGGACGGGGATGGGATATGACGGCGATCGTGGGGTTGGTGCACACCGGCACCGTGTACATCGGTGGGGACAGCGCCGGCGCGTCCGGGTGGAGCCTCACCGTCCGGGCCGACAGCAAGGTGTTCCACAACAACGGCTACCTCTTCGGTTTCACCACGTCGTTCCGGATGGGACAGCTCATCCGGTACGCGCTGAAACCGCCGAAACCCGTCGGCGACATCGAACGGTTCATGGCGACCCGGTTCATCGACTCGGTCCGCGAGGCGTTGAAGGCCGGCGGGTGGGCGCGCCGTGACAGCGAACGCGAGGAAGGCGGCACGTTCCTCGTCGGGGTGAAAGGACGGCTGTTCACCGTGCACGACGACTACCAGGTCGCGGAGGCTGCCGACGGGTACGCGGCGGTCGGCGTCGGCGACGAGATCGCGCTCGGGGCGCTGTTCGCGACCGCGGGGTCCCGGATGGCACCGCAGCGGCGGGTCGAGGTGGCGCTGCGGGCGGCGGAGCGGTTCAGCGCGGGGGTGCGGGGGCCGTTCGTCTGCCTGTCCCAGCCGCCGAGCGCACTGCCGTCGTGAGGTTGCGGCGTCCTGAGGCTGCGGCCTTCCTCAGAGTGCAGCCGTCTTTGAAGTTGCTGTCGTCTTGAGGTTGCTGTCGTCCTGAGGTTGGTGCCGCCGGTCCGATTGGCGCAGGTCGAACCGCCGGTCGTCGGTGGCGGCGGGCGGTTCCGTTACGGTGGGCGCCATGACGTTCTCGATCGTCGGGCGGTCTGCTGACGGGCTGTCGCTCGGTATCGCTGTGGCCAGCAAGTTCCTCGCCGTCGGGGCCGCTGTCCCGGCCGCCGAGGTCGAGGTGGGGGCGGTCGCGACGCAGTCGTTCGCGAACCTCGCGTACCGGGTCCAGGGTCTTGCGATGCTGCGCACCGGCACGAGTGCCGCGGACACCATCGCCGGGCTGACCGCCGCCGACCCGGGGCGTGCGACCCGGCAACTCGGCGTCGTCGGGCGGGAGGGCGCCGGGGCCACGTTCACCGGCGACGAGTGCTTCGCGTGGGCCGGTGGCGTCGCCGGTGACGGGTACGCGATCCAGGGCAACATCCTCACCGGCGCCGACGTCGTCCACGACATGGAAGCCGCCTGGCTCGCCGACCCCGGCGCGCCCCTGGCGAGACGCCTGCATGCCGCGCTCGCCGCGGGGGACCGGGCCGGCGGGGACAGCCGCGGCCGGCAGAGCGCCGCGCTGCTCGTCGTGCGCCGGGGCGCCGGATACGGCGGGCTCAGCGACGTCGAGGTCGACCTACGCGTCGACGACGACCCGGACCCGGTGACCCGGCTCGGCGCCTTGATAAGCCTGTGGGAGTTGTACTTCCAGAAGCCCGACCCGGCGACCCTCCTGCCGCTGACCGGCGCCCTTGATGAGGAGGTGACGCAGCGGCTCAGTGCCCTCGGCTTCGCCGACCTGGCCGGCTGGGCCGGGGTGGAAAATCTGGAGGAGCGCCTTGTCGACGGCGCCATCGACCCGCTCGTCCTGGCGCACCTCCGCGGGGCGGCTCCGATGACGGACTCGACCACGGACCCGGGCGTGGCCTGACGCCGGCCTTCAGCCGCGGCCTTCGACGGTGCTGCCTTCGAGCGTGCTGCCGTTGACGGTGCTGCCTTTGACAGTGCGGCCATCGACGGTGCGGTCCTTGGCGGTGCGGCCTTCGACGGTGCGGCGGAGCGCCTTGACGACCGCGATGATCGAGGCGCGTTCCGCGGAGCTCCGGCGGACGGCGGCGGTGATGCGGCGGCGCATCGGATCGCGGATCGGTCGCGCGGCTACCCGGTAGCGCCGGTCGACCGCCAGTTCCGGCAGCAGGGTCACCGACAGGCCGGCCTCCACGTGGGCCAGGAGCGGACCGTACGAGGCGAAGAACCCGGCGACCTCGGGTTCGAAACCGGCCCGTCGGCAGGCGGTCGTCACGAGGTCGAACGTCCATGTGCCGGGCAGCTCCATGCTCCAGCGGCTGCTCGCGAAGCCGGCCAGGTCGGCAGGTTCGTCGTCCTGCGAACCGGCCCCGGCGGCCGTGACGAGCATGATCTCGTCGGTGGCGAGCAGGGTGTGCACGACATCCGAGACGATCGAGGCTGAGCCGTGGGAGAACCCAGCGGCGGTACCTAACTCGCCGGTACCTAAGTCGCCGGTGCCCAGGTCGTCGGCACTCAGGTTGCCGGTACCCAGGTCGGCGGTGACCACGACGTCGCACTCGCCGCGTTGCAGGGCCGCCACGCTGTCGGCCGGGTCCAGTTCCCACACGGTGACCCGCAGTCGCGGGTGGTCCCGGGTCAGGTCCCGCACCGAGTCCAGCACGAACGTATTGAGCGCGCTGGTGAACGCGCCCAGCCGGACCCCACCCGCCAGCCCACCCTCCGCGGCGTCGAACGCGGCGAGTTCCTCATGGGCGGCGTCCATCTGATCGAGGATCACCCTCGCGTGCCGGACCAGGGCCGTGCCGGCGGGCGTGAGCCGCAGGCGGCGACCGGCGCGTTCGAACAGCTGGGTGGCGGCCTCCCGTTCCAGGACGGACAGCTGCTCCGACACATTGGACGGGCTCAGTCGCGCCGACTCGGCGACGGCCCGGACCGTGCCCAGGCTCTCCAGCAGGGTGAGCAGCCGAAGCCGCCACGGATCGAGCATGCAATGCGCTCCCGGAACCTGACTGTGCGGTTGTCCCGAACAGTATGTACGGGATTATGCGCTGGAACCTGACAATGCCCTCGCCTACGGTCGGTCACATGGCTGACATCGAGTTCTGGCAGGACGTGCGGCGGCACGTGGTGCGGTACGGCGGAGCGTTCACCCCGGAGATCATCGACCGGGCTGAGGGAAGCTACGTGTACACCGAGGACGGCCGCCGGATCCTGGACTTCACGTCGGGGCAGATGAGCGCCATCCTCGGCCACGCCCACCCAGAGATCGTCGCCACCGTCCGGCGGCAGATCGGGACTCTCGACCACCTGTTCAGCGGGATGCTGTCCAGGCCGGTCGTCGAACTCAGCCGGCGCCTCGCGGACTCCCTCGACAAGGCGGCGGCTGACGCGGCGGCAGCTCACACGGCGGCGGCTGACAATGCGACGGCTGACAATGCGACGGCTGATAATGCGACGGCTGACAATGCGACGGCTGATAATGCGACGGCTGATAATGCGACGGCCGGTCTGCCCGCCGACGGTGGGCCGCTGACGAAGGTGCTGCTGCTGACCACCGGGGCGGAGTCCAACGAGGCCGCGGTCCGGATGGCGAAGCTGGTCACCGGGGGGCACGAGATCGTGTCGTTCGCCGGGTCGTGGCACGGGATGACCCAGGCCGCCGCGGCGGCGACGTACAGCGCCGGGCGCAAGGGGTACGGGCCGAACGCGCCGGGCAACATCGCGATCCCGACGCCGAACGCGTACCGGCCGGACTTCACCACGCCCGACGGCGGCCACGACTGGCAGCGGCAGCTGGACCTGGCCTTCGACCTCGTCGACGCGCAGTCGGTCGGGAGCCTCGCGGCCTGCCTGGTCGAGCCGATCCTCAGCTCCGGCGGGGTGATCGAGCCGCCGGTCGGCTACTTCGCCGCGTTGCAGCGCAAATGCCGTGAGCGGGGCATGCTGTTGATCCTCGACGAGGCGCAGACCGGGCTGTGTCGGACCGGCACCTGGTACGCCTTCCAGCGCGACGGCATCGTCCCGGACATCCTCACCCTGTCCAAGACGCTCGGTGCCGGGCTGCCCCTCGCTGCGGTCGTCACCAGCGCCGAGATCGAGGAACGGGCGCACGAACGCGGCTACCTGTTCTACACCACGCACGTCTCCGACCCGCTCGTCGCCGCGGTCGGCAACACCGTCCTCAACGTGCTCGAACGTGACCAGCTCGACGTGCGGGCCGGTGTCCTCGGCGCGCGCCTGCGCGAAGGGCTGCTGGAGATCCAGCGCCGACACCCGGTCGTCGGCGATGTCCGGGGAAGGGGACTCTTGCAGGGCATCGAGCTGCAGGGCGGGCAGGCTGTCGCTGGTCAGGTTAGTGCTGGTCAGGTTGATGCTGGCCAGGTAAACGCTGGCCGGGTCGGCGCGGATCAGGTCGGTGCGGCGGTGACCCGGCGGTGCCTGGAGCTCGGATTGCACGTCAACGTGGTGCAGCTGCCGGGGATGGGCGGGACGTTCCGGATCGCGCCGCCGCTGACCAGCACCGACGAGGAGATCGGGCTGGGCCTGGAGATGCTGGACCAGGCGATCGGCGACGTCAGCCCGCACTGAGCGCAGGTCGTGCCTGTCAGTCGAGGCCGGAGCGGACGGCGTACAGGGCGGCCTGGGTTCGGTCCTGCACGCCGAGCTTCGTGAGGATCGCGCTCACGTGGGTCTTCACCGTCTTCTCCGCCAGGCCGAGGACGCGGGCGATCTCCCGGTTCGAGCGGCCGCGGGCGACCTCGGCGAGGACCTCCCGCTCGCGAACGGTCAGGTGCGCGGATTCCGGCGGTGGGCCGCTGTCGGCCAGCAGCCGCGCGACATCGGGATGCAGCAGCACGTGCCCGGCGTGTACTGCGCGGATGGCGGCGGCGAGGGCCGGCGGGTCGATGTCCTTGTACACGTATCCGGCGGCACCGGCCCGCATCGCCGGGAGTACGGCGGACGGGTCGGTGAAGCTGGTGATGACGAGGACCTTTGCGGCGCCCGCGGATCGAGGTCCGGCAACATCGGTGGCTGGCCGGGGGTGTCGGTCTGGCTGGTAGAGGGCGTGCAGGGCCTCTACGCCGTCGCCGCCGGGCATCTTGAGGTCCAGGAGAATCACGTCCGGGGACGTCGCGTCCGCTGCTGCGACGCAGGAGGCGCTGTCGTGCGCTTCGCCGACGACCACGATGTCGTCCTGCAGGTCGAGGAAGGTGCGCAGGCCCTGCCGTACCACGGGATGATCGTCGACCACGAGCACCCTGATCGGGGCGGAGGGCGGGTCAGCAGCCACCGGGGACCTCCATGGTGACGGTGGTGCCGACGCCGGGTTTCGACGTGACGGTCAGCCTGCCGCCGACGCTACGGGCGCGTTCCCGCATCGACGCGAGTCCCAGCCTGCGCTGAGCGGGGTGGGGGACTCCGGGGTGGGCGGTGTCGAAGCCGGTGCCGTCGTCGGTGATGCGAAGGGTGAAGCCGCGACCCGCGCGCCGCAGGTGGATGTCGACGTGGCGGGGATCGCCGTGCCGGAGCGCGTTGTGCAAGGCTTCCTGGGCGACCCGGTACGCCGCTTCCTGACGTTCCTCGGACAGTTTCGGCAGCTGGTCGCCGGTGAACCGGATCCGGGCGGCGTGGACCCGGTCGAGCAGCTCGGCCTGCCGCTGCAACGCCGTCGCCAGGCCGTCGCCGGCGAGGTCCGCGGGGCGCAGACCGACCACGATGGACTTGAGTTCGGCGGTCGCGTCGGCGGCCAACCTGCGCACCGTGTCCAGTTCGGCGACGGCCCGCTGCGGGTCGCGGGTCACCAGGGCGGCGGCCGCCTCGGCGGTGAGCCGGAGGCTGAAGAGCTTCTGGGTGACCGCGTCGTGCAACTCCCGCGCGATCCGCTGGCGTTCCTCCACGATGGACAGTTCGCGGCTGCGCTCGTACAGCCGGGCGTTGACGATCGCGATGGCCGCGTGAGCGGCGAGCAGACGCAGCAGTTCCTCGTCGTCGGCGTCGAAGCCGCCGGGCTGATGGTCTTGTTGCGCGCGGCCGGCTTGCGGCTGGACTGATCGCGACCGGTCTGGTTGCGGCTGTTCTGGCTGTGGCTGTGGCTGGTGTGGGTGTGGCTGCGGTTGTGGCTGGGGTGGTTGTGGCTGGTCGGATTGGGGGCGGCGTTTGTTGGCGAGGAAGATCTCGCCGAGGATCTCGTCACCGTCGACGATCGGCATGCCCAGGAAGTCGACCATCACCGGGTGGGCGGACGGCCAGCCCTCGAACCGGGGATGCGTGCGGATGTCGGCCGAGCGGACCGGGCTCGGGTCCCGGAGCATCGCGCCGAGCAGCCCGTGCTGGCGGGGGAGCGGGCCGATCGCCCGCCACTGCGCGTCGGAGAGACCGTCGGCGAGGAACTCGCGGAACGAGCCGTTGCCGTCGGGGATGCCGAGCGCCGCGTACTCGGCGTCCAGGAGCCGCCGGGCGGACGCGACGATCGTCTGGAGGACCTCGCGAACCGACAGATGCGCCGTGACGGCCAACACCGCCGCGCTGACCTCGCGCAGTTCGTCGCGGTCACAGGCGGCCATGCTCCGACAGTACCGATGCCAAGGCACTTCGCACTTCGGCTCTTGGACCTAGGACCAAAGACCTGGGCGGTCACCCGTCTGCGGCCCGATGGCAGCGGACCGGGCGCTGCATAGCGTCGGGAACATGCCAACTGCCATCATCACCGGCGCCTCCCGGGGACTCGGACGGGCGCTCTCCACAGCCCTCGCGACGGCCGGCTGGACCGTCGTCGTCGACGGCCGGACCCTGACGGCCGCACCTGCTGACCCTGCTGGCTCTCCTGGGCTTGCTGGGTCTCCTGGACTTGTCGGCTCTGCCGGCTCTGCGGGTATTGCTGGCCCTGCCGGCACTGGTGGACCTCCCGTGGGGGGCGAGAGTGAGCTGCCGGCCGGCGTGATCAGAGTTCCCGGCGACGTCACCGATCCCGCGCACCGAGCGGCGCTCGTTGAGGCGGCGCTGGCCACCGGCCGACTGGACCTGCTCGTCAACAACGCCGGCATCCTCGGGCCCAGCCCGCAGCCGCCGCTCGCCGACTATCCACTCGCGACACTCCGCGACGTGTTCGAGGTCAACGTCGTCGCGCCGCTGGCGTTGACGCAGCTCGCGTTGCCGGCACTGCGCAAGTACGACGGCGCCGTCGTCACCGTCACGTCCGACGCGGCGGTCGAGGCGTACGCGGGCTGGGGTGGCTACGGCGCCGCGAAGGCCGCCGCGGAACAGACCAGCAATGTGCTCGCGGTCGAGGAGCCGAACCTGCGGGTGTGGTGGGTCGACCCCGGCGACCTGCGCACCCAGATGCACGCCGAGGCGTTCCCCGGCGAAGACATCAGCGACCGGCCGCTGCCGGAGACGGTGACGCCGGCGTTCCTCGACCTCGTTACCACACGGCCGGCGTCAGGGCGGGTGCGGCTGTGACGGCGCTGGAACTCACGATGAGCCTCCACGGCCGGTCGCGGCCCGGATCCCCGGCGGACCACGAACCGGCTGCGTCGGCGGGTGCTGCGTCGCCGGGTGCCGTGCCGTTGGGTGCTGTGCCATTGGGTGTTGTGTCGGCGGGTGCTGTGCCGTTGGAGGCTGCGTTGTCGGAGCCTGGGCCGCTGGATTTCGTGTTGCCGGCGGCGTTGGAGGCGCACGAGCCGCCCGAGGCGCGAGGAACGGCCCGCGACGGCGTACGACTGCTCGTCGGGCAGGGCAATGCGGTCACGCATCACCGCTTCACCGACCTGCCCGATCTGCTGCGCGCTGGTGATCTGCTGGTCGTCAACACGTCCGGCACACTGCCCGCGTCGGTGCCGGTCGTCGGTACGCCGCTGCGGGTCCACTTCTCCACCAGGCTCGCCGACGGACGCTGGCTCGTCGAGACCCGCGGCGCCGACCTCAGCCCCCACCCAGGCGAGCCCGGGCCGCTGCGGCTGCCCGGCGGCGCCACTGTCACGCTCGAGGAGCCGTATTCGCGGGGCAGGCTGTGGTTCGCGTCGGTCCACACCGGCACCCCCGTCGTCGAATTTCTGCATCGGTACGGGCAGCCGATCCGCTACCCGTACGTGCGACGGCGGTGGCCGCTCGAGGCGTACCAGACGGTGTTCGCGACGCAGCCGGGCAGTGCCGAGATGCCGAGCGCGGCGCGACCCTTCACCGACCGGGTCGTGACCCGTCTCGTGTCGGCGGGCGTGCAGATCGCGCCGCTGGTCCTGCACACCGGGGTGGCGTCGCCCGAGGCGCACGAACGCCCGTACCCGGAGTGGTTCCGCGTGCCGTCGAGCACCGCGCGGCTCGTCAACGACGTGCGAGCGGCCGGCGGGAGGGTCGTCGCGGTCGGTACCACCACAGTGCGGGCCCTCGAGACGGTCGCCGGAGCCGATGGCCGGGTCGTCGCCGGTGAAGGCTGGACCGACCTGATCGTCACGCCGGACCGTGGTGTGCGGGCGGTCGACGGGCTGCTCACCGGCCTGCACGAGCCGAAGGCCTCCCACCTCGACCTGCTGGCCGCGGTCGTCGATCGGGACCTGCTCGCACGGTGCTATGCCGAAGCGGTCCGGGACCGGTACCTCTGGCACGAGTTCGGAGATGTGAACCTGTTGTTGCGGTGAGTGACGGGCGGGGGATTGTGTCGGGGGGTGGTATTAGGTTCGGGGCATGGGTGCGGACGGGGTGGTCGGTCAGCTGACCGGGGTCGTCGCATCGATGGCCGTCCTCGATCCTGAGACTCTCGACGACCAGTCGGTGCGGGAGTCCGTGCTGGCCCTGCTCGGATGCGCCAACCAGCTCGACGCGGTCATCGCCCGTTTCACGCGCACCTTCGACGACAGGAAGCTGTTCCACCAGGACGGCTACAACAAGACCACCTTGTGGCTCGAGGCGTATGCGCGGCTGTCAGGGCCCGCCGCGAGCGCCAGGGTCCGCGCCGCCGGTGTCACCAGGCTGTTGCCGAAGCTCGAAGCCGCGTTCGTCGCCGGTGAGGTCGACGCCGAGCACGTCAACAGGATCGGCCTGACCGCCGAGCGGGTCGGCGCCGACGTGGTCCAGGACGCCGAGGACATCCTCGTTCCGCTCGCGAAGATCGTCGACCCGGACACGCTCCGGTCGGCGTGCAACTATCTGCGCGACGAGGCCCTGCGGGACAAGTCGACGCCACCGGACCGGCAGTATGCGCGCCGCGGCGTCACCGTCAGCAGGATCAACGACATGTGGCACCTCGCCGGGCTGCTCGACGCCGAAACGGGGACGCTGCTGCGCGAGGCACTCGACGCGTTCAGCCCGGCGCCGATCCAAGGCGACGACCGCAGTCCCGCACAGCGCCGGCACGACGCGCTCGCGGACATGCTCAACGCCGTCATGAACAACGGCAAGGCACCCACGAGCGGCGGCGTCCGCCCGCACATCGGACTGCTGATGCCGGTGCGGCGGTATGTCGACCTCCACGATCACTCCGGCCGACCCGCGGCCTCGGACGAGACGGCCGCAACGCCGCCCGCAGGCGCCGCGCCATCACCGGGCGCAGACGCCGCGCCATCACCGGGCGCAGACGCCGCGCCGTCTTCGGGCGCTGACGAGGTGCCGTTCTTCCGAGCGCCCGCGGACGGCAACGAGCCGGCCGTCATGGACGGGTGGGGTCCGATCCCCGACGACCTCGCGTCCAGATTGAGCTGCGACGCCATCCTTCAGCCGCTGCTGCTGCACCCCGACAACGGAGTTCCGCTGAAGCTCGGCCGGGCTTACCGCAACACGCCACCCGCGCTCCGGCGTACGCTCGCCGCGCGCGATCCCGAGTGCCGGTGGCCTGGCTGCAGGATCCCCGCGAGTTGGTGCGACTCGCACCACCTGCGTGAATGGGTCCGGCACCATGGTGACACCGACGTCAGCAACCTGGTCATTCTGTGCCGATATCACCATGTGTGCGTCCATGAGCGCGGGTGGGCGATGGACCGTGACCCGGACACCGGGTGGATCACGATCACCCGGCCGGACGGCCGGCCGTATGAGCTGGGTCCGAGCAGGCCGAAGGTCGACGGGTTCCGGCGCGGTGGCGGTCGGCCACCGCCCGATCGGGGCACCGCGACCTCTGACCCGCCACCGGAATGACGGTGCTCGCGGGCTAGGGTCGCGGGATGACGACGCGGTGGTCGGGCTCGTCGGCCGGTGAGGTCAGGGTCGCGCTGGAGGAGTTCGCCCGCAGGATAGGGGTGTTCGATCCCCCTCCCACGCATGCGTCGGCGCAGGACCCGGAACCGGGAGTGGCGTACAACCCTGTGCATGCGGCGGTGTACGAGGCTGCGGACGAGCAGGACGGTGGCGCAGGTTCCGGCACGGGCGGCACCAGCGACGGTTCTGGCGGCAGCTCAGGCGGTGGCTCAGGCGGTGGCTCAGAACGTGGCCCAGGCGGTCGCTCAGGCGGCTCAGAAGGTGATCTAGGCGGCGGCTCAGGCGTCGTCGAGCTGCGGGTCGACGGTGGGGCGCCGGTGCGGCTTTCGCCGGGGGTGGCGCGGGCGTTCGTTGAGGCGCTGCGGGCGTACCACGACCCGCGGGACCGGGGGTCGTGCGACCACTGCGGCGGACCGCGGCTCGACGACAACTTCGTCTGCGCGGACTGCGGCCAGCCGAGTGGACTGTTCGGACAGTTGCTCCGGGAGCGGGCCGCCAGGTACGAGGGGCCCGCCGGGGAACTGGACGGGTGACGCCGGACCGGGCCGCAGCCACGGGGTCCGAGCAGGACGTGCGTCGCTCGCAGCCGGCGGAGCACCGGACGATGCCGGCGGAATCGAATCGGCGCTTGCCCAGGCCGCGGCCGGTTCAGCTCGGACGTCGCTCGTCGTTCGTCGTGCCCGGTGAGACGTCCGGCGGTGGCGTCGGTGTCTGATGCGTGCGTAGCGGAGACCTGTCACCCACCAGCCACAGGTGGCCGAACGGGTCGAGGAAGCCGCCCTGGCGATGGATGCCCCACGGCGCCTCGTGGTCGCGGATCTCATCGACGCTGCCGTCAGCGCCTGCGGCCACGGCGCGTTCGATGAAGGCGTCCGGATCGTCGACGAACACTTCGACCCGCGCTGTTCTCGTCCGTACGGCGGCCGGTGTGTCCCAGCCGTTGTTCTCGGGCTCGCCCAGGTAGAAGGGGGCACCTCCGACGGTCAACCCGACGACGCCGCCGAGGTTCCACAGTTCCGTGGCTCCCATTGCCCGCGCGTACCATCGGGCGGCCGCGGTGGCGTCGGGCACGGCAAGCATCAGCGAGATCACGGGACCGTGCGGTTCGGGCATCATCGTCCGCCTCCTACGCCTTAGGTACGCCTCGGGGATGTCGCGGCCCCTGCGCCGTGGTTGACTCTGCCACCTGGACGGCCTCGCGCACTGCCTTCTTCGCCGAGCCTCGCGCGCGGCCTGTACTGCCCCCGCCTTTGGTGCCTGCCACACTGCCCGCACCCTTCGAGCCTCCCGGGTGCTTCGAGTGCTCCGCGGCTTGTCGAAGCGCGGCGAACTCGCCTGCAAGCCTGTCGAGCGTGAAGTGGGCGTTGAGGCCGCTCGGGTTCGGCAGAATCCACAACCGCGCGCCACCGAACTCCTGCTCCTGCGGACCCACCTGAACCCGCTGCGCACCGAACGCCGTGCGGAACGCGGTCACCCCGAGCACCGCCAGCCAGGCGGGTGAGAACCGCTCGACCTTCTCCTGCAGAATCACCCCTCCAGCCTCCAGCTCGTCGCGGGTCAGCTCGTCGGCCCGCGCCGTGGCCCGGGAGGCCAGGTTGGTGATGCCCAGCCCGTACCCGATAAGCAGGTCCTGCTCGTCCGGGCGTAGCTGTCGCGGGGTGAACCCGCTGCGGTGCAGCGCCGGCCAGAACCGGTTGCCGGGGCGGGCGAAGTGGTGCCCGGTCGCCGCGGACCACAGGCCGGGGTTGATCCCGCAGAGCAGGACGTCGAGACCGGGCGCTATGACGTCCGCGAGCACCTTGTCCGCAGCAGCGGCCAGGTCTGCACGGCTCGGCCGTCCGTCCCGGTTCAATGTCGACGCCATGCGGACAAGGATGCCAGGAGCGGCGTGGACGGCGGGCACAGTGGATGGGTGGAGAGCATGTATACGCCTATGGATCTCGATGCCGTGCTGGCGCTCTGGGATCAGCCGGTCGATGACCGTACCGATCCGGCCGCCGACTTCCGGAGGTTCTACGCCGACCCGGTGCCGGTCAACGGCACTCCGATGACCGCGGACGACCTGGTGGCCCGTGCCCGGGCGTTGCAGGTCGCGTTCGCGGACCGTCGCACCGAACTGGTGCACCGGGTGGAGACCGCGGGGCGGTTGGTGATCGGTTTCTACATGCACGTCAGGCATGTGGGTCCGTACGTCACACCGCTCGGGCGGGTCGAAGCGACCGGCCGTCAGTTGAAGATCAGGGTCAACGACATCCTGACCGTCGACGGCGGGAAGATCACGGACATCTGGGTGATGTCTGACGATGTCGATCTGATGCGTCAGCTCGGCCAGCTCTGATTGTCGTCGCTTCGGTACTGCTGACGGCCAGCGACACGGCGACAGGTGACAGGGCGACCGTGAGAGGGCGACCAGGGACGGACCGCCCAGCGGGCCGCCTGGTCCGGCCGCTGGGGTTGTGCTGGGTTCTGGGCGCGCTGAGTTCTGTGGGGGCTCAGGGTTGTATGCGCTGAGCTGTCGGTGGCGCTGGCCTCTTGTCCTGGGGGCGGTGGCGGTCCACTACCGTGAGTCGTATGGGTGAGCGGCGGTTGATCTCCAGTGGCTCGACGTTCGAACGGGAGATCGGATACTCGCGGGCGGTTGTGGACGGCGACTGGGTTCACGTGTCGGGGACCACAGGCTTCGACTACGCGCTGATGACGATCTCCGACGATGTGGTGGCGCAGGCGCGGCAGTGCTGGGCCAATATCGACGCGGCGCTACGGGAGGCCGGTGCCAGCGTCCAGGACGTCGTGCGGGTGCGGTACCTGCTGCCGGACGCCGCCGACTTCGAACCCTGCTGGCCGGTGCTGCGTGAGTGGCTCGGCGAGGTGCGCCCTGCGGCGACGATGCAGGTGTGCGGACTGTCCGACCCGCGGATGCGGATCGAGATCGAGGTGACCGCCCGCCGGTCGGGCACCCGCGTCGCACCAGGTCTGGGCTGGCCCCGATAGGTCCGGAAGGCCAGATAGGTCCGGAAGGCAAGGAGCGCCACGCCGGTTGGCGCCGTCCTAGGTCCGGCTGTCGGTGGCGTCGTCCGTGCTGCGACCGTCTGAGATCTTGATGTTCAGGGCGGCGGCGAGCGCGTGCGACAGCGTGATCAGGTCGTTGGTGCTGATGGTGGCGCCGGCGAAACTCGTCACCCCGCCGACGCCGGAGAGCGTGCAGTCGGTCAGCCGGGCCCCGTCCATGGTCGCGGCGGAGAACTGGGCACCGGTCAGATCGCAACGGGTGAACGCGACACCGGTGAGATCGGCGCCGGCGAAATCCGCCCCGGCCAGGTTGCAGTCCTCGAACAGCACCGCCCCGAACTTGGTCGCGCGGAACACCGACAGGTCGATCCGGCAGTCGCGCAGCGTCACGTCGCGGAGCACCCCGTCGAGCCACTGCAGGCCCGTCAATCGCGAGTCCTTGACCGCCACCCGGAGCAGCGACGACTGGTCGCCGTGCAGGTTGGCGAGATTCGAGCTTTCAACCAGGCAGTCGGTCAGCGACACCTTGACGAACGACGTGCCGCTGAGGTCGGTACGGTTGAAGCGGCACTGGTTGAACTCGGCGCCCTTGGCCGACCGCCCGGTCATGTCCAATTCATAGAAACCGAGCCCGGTATAGACGCCTTCGTCGCGAAGGTCGTCCTCGTCGACGGTCGCCAGTTCCAGGGCCTTCGGTGGCCTGGGCTTCGCGGGCACGGCGGGTCTGCTCGGGGAGGGCATGAGTGTGACGTTAGTGGCAGGAGTGACGATCTGCCGAGAGGTCGTCGGCCTCGTACCGGGGAATTCCACCGTCCAGGAAATCCAGGTGGCGGAAAATCACCGGGCATTCGCGGCGACGCGTGCCTATTCTTGCGAGCGTTATGTCTGACGTGCCCCAGCCCGACAACCTGACCGAGCCCCGCAGCGAGGCCAGCGGCGGGTCCCGTACCAGGTCCGGCGGCGACCCCGCTGGTCAGTCCTCCGCCAATCCGCCCGCCCGCCAGGTCGCTGAGCGGGCCGCCGGTGTTCGTGGTGCCGCCGGAGTACCCGGCGACGGTGACCCCGCAGCGGCGGGCGTCGCGACAACCGGAGGACCTGCAACTGGCGCACCTGCAATTGGGGGATCCGTAGCCGGGGGATCCGCAACGGCAAGTGTGGTTGATGCCTCGACGGCCGATGCGCCGGCGGCAGTGTCCGGACGGGCCGTGGGCAGGAAGAACGGCCGGAGACAGGGCGGCGGCCAGAGCGGCGGCGGGCAGAACAGCGGTGGCCAGGGCGGCGGCGGGCAGAACGGCGGTGGCCAGAGCGGCGGTAGGCAGAACAGCGGCGGCCAGAACAGGCGGACCGGGCGGGGTGCCGGTTCGGATCACTCCGTGTTGCAGGAGCGGGGCGACGGACCGGATCTCGGCGTCCTGCGTGAGCTTCGCTCGCGTCTGGCCGGGTTGATGCCGCAGGACCAGCACCGGCTGCGACGGCGGATCGAAGGGGCGAAGAAGTCCCCGCACGCCCAGGCGATCGCGGAGGCAATCCGCGCCGACGTCGAGCGCGCCGAGCAGCGGGTCGCCACCCGCCGCGCCGGGATGCCGCAGATCACATATCCGGAGCAGCTGCCGGTCAGTCAGCGCAAGGACGACATCCTCGCCGCGATCCGTGATCACCAGGTGGTGATCGTCGCGGGCGAGACGGGTTCGGGCAAGACGACCCAGTTGCCGAAGATCTGTCTTGAGCTGGGCCGTGGCGTCACCGGGCAGATCGGGCACACGCAGCCGCGGCGGATCGCGGCGCGGACGGTGGCGGAGCGGGTCGCGGAGGAACTCGGCACCGAGCTCGGCGCCACGGTCGGGTTCAAGGTCCGATTCTCCGACCAGTCCGGCGATCAGACGATGATCAAGGTGATGACGGACGGCATCCTGCTCGCGGAGATGCAGACGGACCGCCTCCTGCGGCAGTACGACACGCTGATCATCGACGAGGCACACGAACGCAGCCTCAACATCGACTTCATCCTCGGGTACCTCAGGCAGCTGCTGCCCAAGCGTCCCGACCTGAAGGTGATCATCACGTCGGCGACGATCGACCCAGAGCGGTTCTCCCGGCATTTCGGTGACGCTCCGATCGTCGAGGTGTCGGGCAGGACGTACCCGGTCGAGGTCCGGTACCGCCCGATCGAGGCACCCGACGAGGGCGAGGAGGAGCGGGACCAGACCGACGCGATCTGCGACGCCGTCGAGGAACTGCAGGCCGAAGGCCCCGGCGACGTACTGGTGTTCCTCAGCGGCGAACGTGAGATCCGGGACACCGCCGACGCGCTCGCGAAGCTCGACCTGCGCAACACCGAAATCCTGCCGCTGTTCGCCCGGCTGTCGTTCGCCGAGCAGCATCGGGTGTTCCAGCCGCACACCGGCCGCCGGGTGGTGCTCGCGACGAACGTTGCGGAGACGTCGCTGACCGTGCCCGGTATCAAGTACGTGATCGACCCCGGCACGGCCCGCATCTCCCGGTACAGCCACCGGTTGAAGGTGCAGCGCCTGCCGATCGAGCCGGTGTCGCAGGCGTCGGCGAACCAGCGGAAGGGGCGCTGCGGCCGTACCTCCGACGGTGTCTGCATCCGGCTGTACAGCGAGGAGGACTTCGCCGGCCGGCCGGAGTTCACCGACCCGGAGATCCTGCGGACCAACCTCGCCTCCGTCATCCTGCAGATGATCTCCCTCAACCTGGGCGACCTGGCGGCGTTCCCGTTCATCGACCCGCCGGACCGCCGCAACGTCAGCGCCGGCGTACAGCTGCTGGAGGAGCTCGGCGCGTTGGAAGCCGGCCAACGGCTCACCGCCCTCGGTCGGAGGCTGTCACAGCTGCCGGTCGACCCCCGCCTCGCCCGGATGGTGCTGGAAGCCGAACGCAACGGCTGCGTCCGCGAGGTCATGGTCATCACCGCCGCCCTGTCGATCCAGGACCCGCGCGAACGCCCCGTCGAGAAGCAGGCGCAGGCACAGCAGCAGCACGCCCGGTTCGTCGACAAGGACTCGGACTTCCTCGGGTACGTGAACCTCTGGAACTACCTGCAGGAGAAGCAGAAGGAGCTGTCCAGCAACCAGTTCCGCAAGCTGTGCAAGGCCGAGTTCCTCAACTACCTGCGGGTCCGCGAGTGGCAGGACATCTTCAGCCAGCTGCGTTCGGTGCTGCGAAGCATGGATGTCGTGCCGAATGAGGAACCCGCAGCGCCGTACAACATCCATGTCTCGCTGCTCGCCGGGCTGTTGTCGCACATCGGGTTGAAGGATGCCGAGAAGAGCGAGTATCTCGGCGCGCGGGGCGCGAAGTTCGCGGTGTTCCCCGGTTCGGCGCTGTTCCGTAAGACGCCGCGATGGGTAATGGCGGCGGAACTGGTCGAGACGACCCGGCTGTGGGCCCGCGTCGCGGCGCGGATCGAACCGGAGTGGATCGAGCCGCTCGCCCAGCATCTCGTCAAACGCAACTACAGCGAGCCGCACTGGGAAAAGAAAGCCGCGGCCGTGATGGCGATGGAGAAGGTCACGCTGTACGGCGTACCGATCGTCAGCTCCCGGAAGGTCAACTACGGGCGGATCGACCCTGCGCTGTCGCGTGAGCTGTTCATCCGCCATGCGCTGGTCGAGGGCGACTGGGAGACGCACCACGCGTTCTTCGCCGAGAACCGGCGGCTGCTCGAAGAGGTCGAGGAACTTGAGCACCGGGTCCGTCGCCGCGACATCCTCGTCGACGACGAGACCCTGTTCGAGTTCTACGACAAGCGGATCGCCGAGGACGTCGTCTCCGGCCGGCACTTCGACAGCTGGTGGAAACAGACCCGCCGCGACCAGCCCGAGCTGCTCACGTTCGACCCGGCGATGCTGGTCAACGACCGGGCGGGCGGGATCGCGAAGGACCAGTATCCCGACGCGTGGGACCAGGACGGGCAGCGGTTCGCGTTGACGTACCAGTTCGAGCCGGGCGCCGACGCCGACGGGGTCACCGTCCACATCGGACTACCGCTGCTCGGCCGGGTTCGGGACGCCGACTTCAGCTGGCAGGTACCCGGCCTGCGGGAGGAACTCGTCACGACCCTCATCAAGTCGCTGCCGAAGGCGCTGCGCCGGAACTTCGTCCCCGCGCCGGACACCGCCCGGGACGCGCTCGCCGGGATGCCGGTCCGTGACGGGCACCTCCTTGAGGCTCTTGAGCGGGAGCTGCGCCGGCTGACGGGCGTGACGGTGCCCCGCGACGCGTGGGACCTGGCCAGGGTGCCGGAGCATCTGAAGATGTCGTTCCGGGTCGTCGACGACGGCGGCGCGGTGCTCGCCGAGAGCAAGAGCCTCACCGACCTGCGGGACCGGCTGGCGCCGAAGGTACAGGCGACGGTCGCGGAGGCGGCGACAGAGGTCACCCGCACCGGCAGCACCACCTGGGACTTCGGCACGTTGCCGCAGAGCCTGTCGCGGACCGTGGCCGGGCACACCCTCACCGTCTACCCGGCGATCGTCGACGAGGGTGCGTCGGTGGCGGTCAAGGCGTTCGACCTGCCCGCCCGGCAGCGGCACGAGATGTGGGCCGGCACCCGCCGCCTGCTGCTGCTCACGTTGCCGCCGGCGGCGAAGTTCGTGCAGGGTCGCCTGTCGAACGAGGCGAAGCTCGCCCTGAGCCGTAACCCGCACCGCAACGCCGTCGACCTGCTCGACGACTGCGCCGCGTGCGCCGTCGACCAGCTCATGACCGATGTCGGCGGTCCGGTGTGGGACGGCGAGGCGTTCGCGAAGCTCCGCGACAAGGTCCGCGCGGACATGGTCGACCTGACGCTCGACGTGGTCGGCAACGTGCAGCGGATCCTGGCCGCCTCGTATGACGTCGAGCAGCGCCTCACCCGGACGAAGAATCCGCTGCTGCTGCCCGCACTCACCGACATGCGCGGGCAGCTGGGGCGGCTGGTGTACCGGGGTTTCGTGACAGACACCGGCTGGCAGCGCCTCCCGGACCTCGAACGGTACCTGCGCGGCATCGAACGGCGCCTGGAGAAAGTGCCGACGGACACCGCCCGCGACCGCGACCGGATGCTGACCGTGCAGGAGGTGCAGCGGGAGTACGACCAGCTGGTGGCCAGCATGACGATGAGCCCTCAGCTGCGGGAGATCCGCTGGATGATCGAGGAGCTGCGGGTGGGGTTGTTCGCCCAGGCACTCGGCACCGCGTACCCGATCTCTGATGTCCGCATCTACCGGGCGATGGACGCGTTGCCGGACTGATCACCGTCCCGGGTGCCATCCGGGACGGTGCCGGTGGCCACGTCCGGGGCAGGCCTCGGGGGGAGCCTCGGGCCCGCTAGCTGAGCTGGTGGTTGGGCTGGTGGCTGTTTCGGCAGCTGGGCTGGTGGCCGGATGGTCGTCGTTGGTTCGGGGGACTGGCGTACGGCCGGTGCCAGTACCGCTACGCCCGCGGCGAGCGCCACCAGTGTCAGCAGGGCCTCGCCCATCCCGATCATGTCGGCGAGGGCGCCGATGAGTGGTGGGCCGATGAGGATCGACCCGTAGCCGATGCTCGTCACCAACGCGATCGCCTCGGCCGGCCGGTCGGTCTCGCCGGCGGCGCTCACCGCGGCGGGGAACACCAGGCATACGCCGGCCCCCCACAACAGTGCCCCGGCGAACGTCACGGGCACCCACGGCGACAGCACGGTGATGAGCACCCCGGCGACGCCGAGCACCCCGCCGGCACGTACCGCCCCGGCCCGCCCGAGCCATGCGGCGGCAGGTGTGCCGGCGAACCGAACGACGGTCATCGCGGTCGCGAAGGCCGTGTAGCCGAGCGCCGCCGACGCTTCGGAGAGCCCTCGTCCGGTGTGGAGGTACAACGCCAGCCAGTCGTCGGCGGCGCCCTCGATGACCGTCGCGCACAGCGTAAGGAGGCCGATGAGGAGCAGCGCCGGGTTTCCGACCGGCCATCCCCGCCGAGGTCCTGTCTGTGGTCCTGTCTGTGGTCCTGCCTGTGGTTCTGCCTGCGGTCTTGCCTGTGGTCCTGATTGTGGTCCGGCCTGTTCTCCCGAGCCGATGGGTTCGGCTGCCTGCTGATCCTGTGCCGGCCCTGGTGGGTGCTGTCCGCCCCGCCCCTGCCCCCCGCCTTCGGGCGTGAGACCTGCCGCGGCTGGATCCGTTGGCACGGTTAGAGCTGTTGGCGCAGCCCGCTCGTCGATGTACCGCGACAGGCCTACAAACGTTGCGGCGGTGGCGCACCACGCGGCGACGGTGAAATGCAGACCAATCGAGATGTCGCCGCGGGCCGCCACAGCGCCGGTCGCCGCACCGATGATCGAGCCGAGGCTCCAGCACGCGTGGTACCGGGGCATCCATTCCCGCCCGGCTCGTCGGTCGACGGCGCTGCCTTGGACGTTCATCGCCACGTCCCACGATCCGTAGACCATGCCGAGCGCGAACAGCGCGATCGACAGTTGGACCGGATCGGCGGCCAGACCCACGCAGGTCAGGACCGCCGCGGCGACCAGCGACGTGAACGCGACCCAGGCCCGGCTCCCGACCCGCCTGCAGGCATGTCCGGTCAGCGGCATCGACAGCACCGACCCGATGCCGAGTGCGAGCAGCGCCCGTCCGAGCTCGCCGGGGCTGAGATCGTGCCGGGCGACGATCGCCGGTACCCGCGACACCCATGTCCCGAGCAGCGCACCGCTGGCGGTGAAGACGACTGCCGTGCCGAGTGCGGCGCGGCGCATCGAGGGTGACCGCTCGCTGGGCATCGTCCCATCGTGCCTGTCGCGGTCCGATTCGACCATCCAGCGGGGGCCTGGACCGGCGGTGCGGAGCAGGCTGCCAATGTCGACGACCTCGGTACTGCGCCGGCGCGACATCGCGCCTCATCACGAGGCCCAGATGCGGCACCGGCGTTTGATGCCGAAACCGTGAGTCCGAGACCGTGATACTGAAACGGTGTGGTGCCGGAAACGCGGGTTCACCGAACGTTCGGGGACGACGGCTGGTCGTAAGGACGGGCCCAGGTGGGACCTCAGACGCTGGCGTGTAGCCGCTGACCCAGGCCGGCGGCGTCACATCACAAGTCGTCGGGCCTGCGCATGATGATGGTCTGGTCGTTCGCGCCAGGGGCGGGGGCTGGCGGACCAGCCGGTGGGGGTCCGGCCAGCGGGGGGCCGACGGGTGGTGCGGCCTGCGCGCCGTAGACGCCGGATGCTCCGGGTGCACCCTGGCCCGGCTGGAAACCCTGCCCGTAGCCCTGGCCGCCATAATTCTGTGCGTTCTGGAAGGCGGGACCTGCGGGGGCGGCGGCCGGGGACCCGTACACACCTGGAGTGATCACCGATGTCGGGTTGTCACGACCGGCTGTGGGCAGGTTGAACACGCCCGTGTCAGGTTCGAGGCGGTCCTTGCGGCGGAAGTAGAACAGGCTGCCGACGAGTCCGAGCGCCGCGACGATTGCCACCACGCCGATCCAGAATCCGAATGACAGGCCGCCGGTGTCGTTGCTGACCTGGGTTTTCGGATCGTCGCGGGGGATCGCGCCGTTGCCGGCCTCGGGCGGGGCGATGACCTCGTCGGAGGTGCCGGTCGGGTCGGCGGAGGCACTGCGCGACGCGCGGGTGGACTTCGACGCGCTCGGGGTGGCGCTCGCGCCAGTGACCCGGGTCTTGAACCCCGCGCCGTTGTTGCCGGGTTTCGGGTCGGTGACCTTCTGAGTCGCGATCTTGGCGGTGACGTCGCCGCTGTCGTCCTCACCGGCGGTGCGCAGGACGAGCTGGAACGAGCCGTTGACGGACGCCCCGGCCTTCAACGCCGGAATTTGGCAGCTGGCAATACGGCGGTTGCCGCCGACAGCACAACCGGCGGCGGACTCGATCTCGGCGTTCCTCGGTGCCTGGATCGTTACGGCGACGCCGACGTCGATCTTCCCGTGGTTGGTGATCTGGTAGCCGACGGCGACCTTCGCACCGACCTTGCCTTGGACGGTGTTGCCACCGACCCTTGCTTCGACGTCGGCCTCGGCGGTCGCGGCATGTGCGGGCTGGGCGACGACGAGCGACCCGAAACCACCGGCGGCGACGGCGACGGCAACCCACGCCGCTGCGGCCCGGCGCGCTGAGACTCGGCGCGCTGAGACCCAGGGCGTTGCGCGGCGGGCATCCGTGTCCAGTGTCGCGGTCTGTGTGGTGTCGTTGCCTGACCCGCGTGCCGGCGGGATCGTGGCGAGGAGATTCGGGAGGAATCCCGCGAATTGCCCCGCCGAGCGTGCCGCCCGGCGTTCTTTGCCGCGTGTCGTCGTGCTCATGTCACCCCCAACCGGCCTTCGGCGGACACTAGCAGGATCCGTCAAACGTCGTGCCGCACCCGGGTCGGTGTGGCCCTGCCATCGACACCGCACCTGGGGCAGCGCTGCGCGGTCGATCTGGCGGCCGGCTGCCGCGGAACAGCCGGAGCAGGAGCAACGGGCATCGGCGTGAGCTGCCCGAGGCGATCATGCCGCCCCGGCACGCATGAGCGTGGCATGCGTCACGCCCACGCCCGTGCTCGCTTTGGTACCGCTGCCGTCACCGGGCGTCGTCACTGCTGCCGTCGGCGCCGTCGCCTGCCATCGTCGCCCGCCACCTGTCGCCGCTGTGTGAACCCCGCGACAGGTGGCGCGGGAGCGGTCAGACCACCGGCGGAGGCGCGGTGAGATTCGCCAGGGCCATGAGGAATGCGATCGCCACGAACCCGACGTAAACCAGCCGGCGACGGCGGATCGTCTCGTACGCGTGCCACCACGCGATCGCGGCCTCGCACGCCGGTCCGGCGACGAACACGCTGCTCCGGCGCCGCGGCACGAGTATCGGAGCGAGCCGGACCGCGGTGCTGACGTATACGCGACGCTGCGGCGAGGGCTCGTCCGGGTGCCATGGCGTCACCTGGATCTGCAGGTCGTCGTCGCCGAAGTTGTCCTCGCCGAGGTAGAACCGCTCGGACCGGCGGGCGAAGACCCGGCCGAGGAAGTCGTCGGCGGCGCCCTCATGCCCGAGCCTGGTTCGTTGCAGTTCCAGCCAGTTCCACCGGGTGGCGACGTCGGTGAGGACATCGACGTACAGGCAGTCCGCGTCCTCCTCGGCGCCGACGACGCGCACGGAGTCCCGCCGCAACGGCTCCAAGTGCCGGGAGACGAATGCGACGTACTCGGCTGGCGGCTCCGACGTCATCCGCATCACACCATCGTCGCGGCCCGCACCCTGAAGCGCCACCCTCACTGCGCCACCGCATGACGAGCGACCCTCCCAGTGCAGTGACTCCCCAGTGCAGTGACCCCCAGCGCAGTGACCTTCCAGTGCAGTGAGGTTCCCAGCGCAGCGGCCTTTCCAGTGCAGCGAGCGTCGCCGGTACCAGGGGCAATCGTTCATCCAAGGTCAACTGTTGCGTCCGGATGCGATGATCGGCCCCGTGGGCTCCGCTTTACCCGTCGGCCGGGAGGTCCTCATCCCCCGGCAGCTGTCGGTCGCCATCGACGAGGGTGGCATCCGCACGGCTTCCGGCATGCTGCCCGCGTTGTTGTACACCACCGAGGGCCTCGAACGGCACGGCCAGCGGGAGATGGTCTTCGCCGTGATCCGTACCGGAGCGCCCGCACCCGGGTACCCGCTCACGATGGCCCGCACGGTCCACCAGCTCGCCGCCGAGGGGCGTCTCGTGGAGGCGGGGGACGTCAGCGTCTTCGGCCAGCCCGGCATCGACGTCGACGGCCGGGTGACGGGGTTCGTGTACGCCGCCGCCCCCGAAGACATCCCATCGACGGTGCGGTTCGAGCGTCCCCCGCTCGTCGCGTTGCCGCTGCTCGCCGGTGAGACCGCGGTGGTGCAGCGGTTCGGCCACGCCCGGGTCCTTTCGCTGCTCGGTGCGCAGGAGCGGTACTACCCGCACCCGTGGTGGTTCCGTCCAGGCCGGGCCCCAGTCGTCGATGATGCCGAGTTCCGGGCCGCGACGATGCTGTCGAAGGCTCCCGCGTACAACCTGCCGTTCCTGCGCGTCGTCCACATCGGCGACCGTCTCGAGCTGACGATCACCGCAGGCGACGCCACCTCGTACATCGGTGGTGCCGACGAGGAACTGGAGGCGTTCGAGGAGGCGCTGCGCGAGGCCGCCGACGTGTGCGCGTTCCTGCCGGGTCTCGCCGACGTACCGCAGACGTACGTGTGGGCACCCGGCCAGCAGGGCCCCGCCGCGATCGTCGCGCCCGGCGGTGAGCGCTCGACCCGGATCGGCTGCAACTTCCTGCTCCTGGTCCGGGGCAACGTCGAGCCGACCGCCCGCCAGGTCGAGGACGGCTTCGCGGTCCTGCTGACCGGTGCGATGTACGCCCGTCTCCGCCAGGCGGTCGAGGCGGGCCGCCCGATCGAGATCGGCCTGCCAGCCGGCGCGGTCAGCACCCTCGCGCTCCGGCTGGACCCCCGGCCCGGTCCCGCGACGCGACCGGTGCAAGCGGTGCGGCCGGGCCCGGGGACCCACACCGAAGCCGTGTCGCTGCCCGGTCCGCCCCGCGGTGACGGTGACTTGTCCGGAGACGGTGGCTCGTCCGGTAATGGTGGTTTATCTGGTAGCGGTGGTTTGTCTGGTGACGGGGTGCGGCCTGCCTACGTTGACCCGCCCGTCACCGCGGCGCAGCTCAAGTCCAGCACCACGTCCGGCGCCGGGGTCGACGGCCGGTCCAGCAACGGGTCCGGTAGCGGCGGTGTGGCTGATGGCGGGGGCATGTCGGGCGGCGGTGCAATCTCCGGCGGGTGGGGGGTGTCCGGGGATGCGCAGCGATCCAGCGGCGCCGAACGGTTCCCGGTAGCACGCCGGCCCGAGGACTCGGATCAGGTCGGCGACCAGGATCGTTCCCGCGAGGCCCCCGGGCCTCCGTACGCGACCCTTCCGGATTCGAACCGGTCTCTGGAAGCGGACATGCCGCAGGACGCGAGCCGAGCCCTGAAAGCGGCCCGCTCCGGTGATGCTGTTCGCCCCGCCGTCCATCCGGCCGGGCCGGATCCACTCCGTGATGGTGGTCGCCCGCTCGCCGAGTCCGTACATCCCGGCGGTTCATCCGCGCGACCTTCCAGTGAGCGGTACCGCACCGGTGAGCTCACCATTTACCACCCCCCGCGGGCCGAGGACGCCGAGCGGTTGGGCCGCGACGCCGACGGTCGAGCACTCCGGCACGTCGACCGCGGCCGCATCGTCCTGCTTACCTCGGAGGAGCAGCTGCGCCGGGCGACGACCGCGGCTGAACTCGGCGACTTCATCGACCGGGCTAGGGGGATCGTCGACCGGGCGTTCACCGGCGTACGGCACGGCACCGAGGAACTCATGGTCGAGTTCCACCTCGGCCCGTCACGTCCGGTCGCGGTGCGGATCATGGCCCGCCCCGAGGCTCCGCCCCGCGAGTTGCAGGTCGTCCTGGAGCGGCAGTTGCTCGCCCTGCGACCGCCGACGATCCGCTACACCGAGGTCGCGTTCCAGCTCCACCTGCAGTTGTACCGCTGACCTTGCCCGCTATGCAGCGCATCGGGCCGCACCATGCCGCACTGGAGCGACCCCGGTGCGACGCTGCCCGCGCTATTCGTGGCCCGGTCGGCGCAGCCGGTACAGGACGTGCTCGACCAGCGGATGGTCCGGTTCGAGGTTGGGATGGCGAAAGTCGTCGGCAGGGTCGCGGGTCATGCCGATCCGCCGCATCACCGCCTGCGAGGGTTCGTTGGTCCGCGTGGTCATAGACACGATCTCCTCCATGCCGGCCCCACCGCCGCCGTCCGGAGAGCCGGGGGTCGCGGTGGGGCGGAACGCGAAGTCTCGCGCCGCCACCGCCGCCTCCGTTGCGTACCCGTGTCCCCATCCGTGCCGGGCCAGCCGCCACCCGATCTCCAACGCCGGCGTGAAATGCGCCGGGAACCGCTGCCAGGCCAGGCCGACGAACCCGATGAAGCCACCGGATCCAGCATCGGACGCTGTACCAGGCCCAGTATCAGACCCTGTGCCGGCCGCGGCGGGCTGGACGACGTCCACCGCCCACAGGCCGTACCCGTGTTCGTCGAACGACGCCTCGATCCGGTCGACCATCATGTCGCTCTCGGCCCGGGTCAGCGGTCGTGGGAAGTACCGCATGACCTCGGGGTCCGCGTTGAGTGCCGCGAACGGCGCCCGGTCCTCGTCCCGCCACCGTCGCAGCACCAACCGTGAAGTTCGCAGCATCCCGCTATTAAACCTGCGATGAAACCGGCCGGCCGTCCGTGCCGCGGACCCGCGAAGAACCCGGGGCCTGCCGGGCGACCTTCAGTCCCCACAGCACCAGCGGTACCTGTAGCGGCAACCGACCGTAGGCGACCGCCCGGCGGGCCGGCGGCGCGTGCTGCCAGTCGATCGCCATCTTCACGTTGGCGGGGAACACCGCGGCGAAGAACCCGGCGGAGGCGAGCCCGGCCGCCCGGCGGGTCCGTGGGTGGACCAGCCCCGCCGCGAGCGCGAGCTCCACGACCCCGCTCACATATGTGTAGGTCCGTGGCGACCCGGGCAGCGCCCGGGGCACGATCCGGTCGTACGGCTTCGGATTCACCAGATGCGTGACCCCTGCCGCCGCCAGCACGCCCGCCAACGCGAACGCGGAACGACGCCCACGCCCGGCGCCGCCGCCCCGCAAGACGCCGACGCTATGAGGGGTGTCGTTGCTACGAAGGGTGTCGTTGGTACGCAGGGTGCTGTTGCCACGCAGGGTGTCGTTGGTACGCAGGGCGCTGTTGTCACGCGCAACCCGGCTCACGACAGGCGGACGATCATCTTGCCGAGGTTCTCCCCGCGGAGCATGCCGAGGAACCCGTCGACGGCGTGGTCGATGCCGTCCACGAAGGTCTCCGCGACCTGCACCCGCCCCTCCCTCAACCAGCCCGCCATCTCCTCGACGAACTCCTGCCGCCGGCCCCAGTGGTCGAGGACCAGGAACCCCTGCAACGTGATCCGCTTGCTGATGAGCAGCGTGAGGTTCCGGATGCCGGTCGGATCGGGGTTGTTGTACTGCGAGATCGCGCCGCAGACGGCGACCCGTCCGTGCAGGTTCATCCGGAACAGCGCCGCTTCCAGCTGCTCGCCGCCGACGTTGTCGAAGAAGACGTCGATGCCGTCCGGGGTCAGCTGCTTCAGCTGGGTCCGGATCGAGCCGTCCTTGTAGTTGAACGCCGCGTCGAATCCGAGGTCTTCGACCAGGTACCGCACCTTCTCCGCAGACCCGGCGGACCCGATCACGAGGCGCGCGCCCCGTAGCCGGGCGATCTGCCCGGCGAGGGTCCCGACCGCCCCGGCGGCGCCGGAGATGAACACCGTCTCGTCGGGCCGCATCTTCGCGACGTCGAGGAGTCCGGCGTACGCGGTGAGGCCGGGCATCCCGAGCACGCCGAGGTACGCCGAGGCCGGCGCGATCGTTGTGTCGACGACCCGGGTGCGCCGCGCGTCGAGGAGCGCGTACTCGCGCCAGCCGAGCCCGTGCAGGACGCTGTCGCCGACGGCGGGATGGCCGGAGTCACGGCCGGAGTCACGGCCGGCATCGCTGGCGGGGCTCCCGGAGGCGACGACGGTGCCGACCGCGCCGCCTTCGAGGGCCTCGTCGAGTTTGAACGGCGCCACGTACGACGGCACGTCGTTCATCCGGCTGCGCATCGCCGGGTCGACGGACATGACCTCGTTGCGGACGAGGATCTGTCCCGGGCCGGGCGCCGGCAGCTCCTCGGTGACGAGCCTGAAGTCCTCGGGGGTCGGGAACCCGGTCGGCCGGGCGGCGAGCTGCCAGACCCGGCTCACCGTGCCAGCTCCAGCCGCGCCAGCTCCAGCTGTGCCAGCCCCGTTCACGCCTTCTTCGGCCGCGCCGTCCCCGGTCACGCGATTTCCAGCTTGACGTCGATGTTGCCGCGGGTCGCGTTCGAGTACGGGCAGACCTGGTGCGCCGCGTCGACGAGCTGCCGGGCGACGGCCGGGTCGACATCGGGCAGGGTGACCGTCAGCGTGACGTCGAGCCCGAATCCGCCGCCGCCGCTGGGTCCGATGCCGACGCGGGCGTTGACCTGGCTGCCTTCGACGGACGCCTTGGCGCGGCGGGCGACGACCCGCAGTGCGCTGTGGAAGCAGGCCGCATAGCCGGCGGCGAACAGCTGCTCAGGGTTGGTCGCCCCACCGGCACCGCCCATCTCCTTGGGAACGGCGACGTCGACGTCGATGATGCCGTCGGAGCTGGCGACATGGCCGTCGCGTCCGTCGCCGGTGGCGGTGACGTCAGCTGTGTACAGGACTGCCATCGGGAGTGTCTCCTTGCAGATCGGTGAGTCCGTGCAGGTCGGTGGGCGCTGCGCCGCTGAGTGCGGTGCTGGTGAGAGTGGTGCTGGTGACTGCGGCGCCGTTGAGCGCGGCGGTGAGGCGCACCAGGGTTTCGCGCAGGGCGTCGAGCTCGCCGATGCCGAGGCCGCCTTCGCAGACGAGCCGGGCGGGGACGGCGCGGGCCTGTTCGCGTAGTGCGGTGCCCGCGCCGGTGAGCCGGACCGTGACGGACCGTTCGTCGTCGGCACGCCGTGAGCGCGTGACGAGGCCGGCCGCCTCGAGTCGTTTGAGCAGCGGGGAGAGGGTGCTCGAATCGAGCCGCAGTGCGGCGCCGATCTCCTTGACGGTCTGCGCCTCGTGCTCCCAGAGCACGAGTAGGACGAGGTACTGCGGGTACGTGATGCCCAGCTCGTCGAGCAGCGGACGGTATCGCGCGGTGACGGCTCGCGAAGCCGTGTACAGCGCAAAGCACACCTGCTGGTCGAGTGCCAAGACATCCCTCACACCGAAAACGTAGCACACGATTCAGTCGTGCACGATTTAACGTTGCCTCAGTCACTCGAACCATCGCCCGCCACCCCACCGCCCGCCCGCGGTTCCCGAGCCGGACGCGAGGCATTGACACTTTTGTTGGTTAGCGGCAAAGTTCTGTCTGTAGCAACGGAAGGTGCGTCGGCGCGCTCCTCCTCCCCCCGTGATCGCGATGGTCCCGCACAGGCCCGCGATCCAGTCGGAAGGAGCACGTCACGTGCGTACACCCGGTTGGAAACTGATCGCCGCGACCGCTGTCGCGGCTGTCCTCGCCGCGAGTGGCGCGGCCGCCCCCGCAGCCGCCGCCCCCGCGTACAAGGTCCTCGTCTTCTCCAAGACGGCGGGCTTCCGTCACAGCTCGATCCCCAACGGCATCGCCGCCGTGCAGGCCCTCGGCACCGCCAACAACTTCGCCGTCGACACGACCGAGGACGCGGCCGCGTTCACGACCGCGAACCTCGCCCAGTACAAGGCCGTCGTGTGGCTGTCGACCACCGGTGACGTGCTCAACGCCACGCAGCAGACCGCGTTCGAGTCGTACATCCGCGCTGGCGGCGGCTACGTCGGCGTGCACGCCGCGGCCGACACCGAGTACACCTGGCCGTGGTACGGCAACCTCGTCGGTGCCTGGTTCAGTTCGCACCCCGCACAGCAGCAGGCGACGATCAAGGTCGAGGACCGCGCCAACCCCGCCACCGCGCACCTGCCGCAGACCTGGGCCCGCACCGACGAGTGGTACAACTACCAGACCAACCCCCGCAGCACCGCCAAGGTGCTGATGAGCCTCGATGAAACCTCCTACTCGGGAGGATCGATGGCCGGGGACCATCCCATCTCCTGGTGCAAGCAGTTCGACGGCGGCCGCTCCTGGTACACCGGACTCGGCCACACCGAAGCGTCTTACACCGAGGCGAACTTCACCGCTCACCTCCTCGGCGGCATCAAGTGGGCCGCGGGCCAGGTCCAGGCCGACTGCCGCCCCGAGACCGGCTACCAGGCGCTGTTCGACGGCAGCCAGACCAGCCTCAACCAGTGGCGCCAGGCCGGCCCCGGCGGGTTCACGCTCGCCGACGGCACCCTCACCTCGTTCGGCGGCATGGGGCTGCTCTGGTACCCGGTGAGCCAGTTCTCCAACTACTCGCTCAAGGTCGACTGGCAGATGCCCGGCGACGACAACGGCGGCGTCTTCATCGGATTCCCCGACCCCGTCGGCGACCCGTGGGGCCCGGTCAACACCGGCCACGAGATCCAGATCGACGCCACTGACGCCGACCCGTCCCGCACCACCGGCAGCGTCTACAGCTTCAAGGCCCCCGACGCCGCACTGCGCGCCGCGGCACTCAACCCGCCGGGCCAGTGGAACACGTACGAGATCGGCGTGCACGGCCAGCGGGTCGAGATCTGGCTCAACGGCGTGAAGATCAACGACTACACCAGCACCAGGGCGATCCAGTCCGGCTACATCGGCGTGCAGAACGACGGTGCCGGCGCCGACATCTTCTACCGCAACATCCGGATCAGGACCGACGGCACGCCACCCGCCACCGACATCGCCCGCGGCAAGACCGCGACCGCGTCGTCCGTCGAGCCGAACAGCACCCTGGTCGCCGCGAACGCCGTCGACGGCAACGCCGCCACCCGCTGGGGCAGCGTCCACGCCGACCCGCAGTGGCTGCAGGTCGACCTCGGCGCCTCGTACAACCTCAACCGGGTCCGGATCAACTGGGAGGCCGCGTACGCGAAGGCGTACCAGATCCAGACCTCACCCGACGGGGCCGCCTGGACCAACGTGTTCACCACGACCACCAGCGACGGCGGCGTCGACGACGTCACCCTGACCGGCACCGGCAGATACGTCCGCGTGAACCAGACCCAGCGTGGCACGCAGTGGGGCTACTCGATCTGGGACCTCAACGTGTACGGCACCCCGGCGAGCACCGGACCGCAGTCGCTGTGCCGCAACTGCCCGGTGACGGTGTCGTCGGTCGAGTCCGGCAGCCCGCACACCGGCGCGAATGCCGTCGACGGCAACGTCGCCACCCGCTGGGGCAGCGCGTACGCCGATCCGCAGTGGATCCGGCTCGACCTCGGCGCCACCAGGTCCATCACCCGGGTGCGGCTCAACTGGGAGACGGCGTACGGCAAGGCGTACCAGATCCAGACCTCACCGGACGGCAACACCTGGACGGACATCTACACGACGACGACCGGCGACGGCGGCATCGATGACCTGGCGGTCACCGGCTCCGGACGGTACCTGCGGGTCAACGGCACCCAGCGCGGCTCCCAGTGGGGGTACTCCCTCTGGGAACTCGAGGCCTGGGGCTCCTGACAGCTTGAGGGACGGCACAGCTTGAGGGACGGCACAGCCTGAGGGGTGGCGCAGCTTGAAGGCGGCAGCCTGAAGGTGGGTGGCACAGCCTGAGGGCAGCGCCTGCTTGGCGCGGCGCATACTCCTGGGCATGCGTCGTTCGGGACGGTACGGCTCGGTGCGGTGGTTCGCGGTGGTCTCCTCGGCCACCGCACCGGTCCTGCTCATCGGCGGCTGGATCCTGGCCGCCGCGCTCCAGCCCGCCGGCTTCGACTCGCTCAGGGGCACGATCAGCGCCCTCGCCGGCCACAACGCCACCGACCGGTGGGTGATGACCGTGGCGCTGCTCGGCGTCGGCGTCTGCCACTGCGTCACCGCCCTCGGCCTGCGCCCGATCGCGACCCCGGCCAGGGTCATGCTCGCCGCCGGCGGGATTGCCACGGTCCTGGTCGCCGCGTTCCCGCTGCCCCGCAGCGGCTCGTCCGGGGCGCATCAGCTGGCGGCGACGGTCGCGTTCGGCTGCCTCGCGCTGTGGCCCGCGCTGAGCCGCGTCTCGGGCAGCGCACCTCAACCGGTCCCGCCGGCCCTGATGCGAGCCGCGACCGGCGTGCTGGTCACGCTCGTCGTGCTCTTCTGCGTAGCGCTCGCCGCCGGTGTACTGGTAGGGCTCGCCGAACGGGTCGCCGCCGGCGCCCAGTCGCTCTGGCCTTTGACAACGGTCCTCGCCCTCCACCCCAGAACCCGTGCCGCCCTGGGATTGACTCGAGCCGCCGGCTGACTCCCGCCGGTCGGTTGCGTCCTCTGCCCGTCGTGCCCTCTGCCGGTCGTGTCCGCTGCCGGTCGTGCTCCACCGCCAGCCGCAGCTCAGGTTCAGCGGCCGGCGATGATCAGGTCGGCTGCCCTCTCCGCGATCATGTAGACCGGTGCCATCGTGTGGCCCCGGTTGATCATCGGTAGCACCGAGGCGTCCACGACCCGTAGCCCGGCCAGTCCCCGTACCCGCAGCGAAGGGTCGACCACAGCGGCGTCGTCGGTGCCCATCCGGCACGTGCCGACCGGGTGGTACAGCGTCTCCGAGTGCCGGCGGATCGACTCCGCGAGCCCGTCGTCGTCGAGGACCCCCGTGTACGGCTCCATCGGCACACCGACGAACGGTGCGAGTGCCGGTGATCGGGCGAGACGTTCCGCCACCCGTACACCCCAGATCAGACGCCGCAGGTCGGCCTCGTCGCTGAGATAGCCGGGCTCGATCACCGGCGGCTCGGCGGCGGTCGGCCCGGCGATCCCGACCGTCCCGCGGCTCCGTGGCTGCAGGAGCACCACCCCGATCGTCAACCCGTGCGCCGGCGGCGGCACCATCCCGTGCTCGACGAACGGCACCGGCGCGAAGATCAGCTCGATCTCCGGCGGCGTACCGGGGTCCGGGGCGATGAACGCGACGGCCTCCGCGACGTTCGACGACAGCATCCCGGTCCGCCCGAACAGGTAACGGGCAACGTTGCCGAGGGACTCCGCCGCGAACATCGTGATCGGCTGCGGGCACGTCACGACGATCCCGGTGGACAGGTGGTCCTGCAGGTTCGCGCCGACGCCGGGCAGTTCGTGGACCGGTTCGACCCCGGCGGCCCGCAACGCGTCAGGGTCGCCGATGCCGGACAGCTGCAGGATCTGCGGTGTGTTGACGGCGCCGGCACACAACAGCACCTCCCGCTTCGCCGTCACCTCGTGCACGGATCCGTCGCTGCCGCGGTACGACACGCCGATGACCCGACGCGCAGCCTTGCCCGGACCTGACAGGCGCAGCCGGTCGACGGTCGCGCCGGTGCGCACGGTCAGGTTCGGGCGTCGCCGTGCCGGCCGCAGGTACGCGTCGGCGGCGCTGAACCGGGCGCCCCTGCGCTGGGTGACGGGCGTGGGCGAACAGCCACTGTTGTCGGGCCCGTTGAGGTCGGCCTGCGCCGGGATCCCCTCGGCGACGCACGCCTCGAGGAACGCGGCCGTGATCCGGTTCGGGCTGCGCAGCTCGTCGATCCACAATGGACCGCTGGTGCCGTATGTGCTGCCGCCCTGTGCGGTGCTGCCCTGTGTGGTGCTGAGCTGTGCAGGGCTGAGCTGTGCGGCACTGTCCTGTGCGGTGCTGCGGTCTGTGGCGCCGACGCGGCGTTCGATCTTCTGGAAGTACGGCAGCACCTCCGCGTACGACCAGCCTTCGATGCCCCACCCGTCGTAGTCGGCGGCGCAGCCCCGGATCCACATCTGCGCGTTGATCGACGTGGAGCCGCCGAGGGTCTTCCCCCGCGGCCAGAACAGCTCCCGGTCGGCGAGCCGCGGTTGTTTGACGGTGCGGTAGTTCCAGTCGTACGGCGTGGCGAACATCTTGCTGAACGCCGCCGGGATTCGGATCTCCCTGGCCTTGTCCGGCCCGCCGGCCTCCAGCAGCAGCACGGTCGTGCCCGCATCCGCGGAGAGCCGGTTGGCCAGCACACAACCGGCCGGCCCGGCGCCCACGATCACATAGTCGAACACCGTCTGCCCGACGTTTCCAGTCTGTTCTGTACTTCCAGACTGTCCGGCACTTCCAGTCCGTTCGGCTTTTCCAGACTGTTCGGTGCTTCCAGACTGATCGATCTTTCCAGGCTGTGCGAAGTCCTCAGCAGGCATGGCGGGCCTCCTTGGCAACCGACCATACGCCGACTTCAAGCTCCAGGGGAGTGCCCTCAGCCGACGCCGACAGCGCCGTCCGGCTCCGCCGCCACGACCCCGCCCGCCGCGTCGAATGCGGTCAGGTCCCGGACCTGCGCCGGCTGCCCGTTCGTACCGGCGGGCGCGGGCACCCGCAGCCACCACACGTGCACGGCCGGGTTCTCGCTCCACGCGGCGGACCTTGCGGTCATGGGCGTCCCATCGACCGTGAGGGCCACCTTCGTGACGTCGCCGACGACGTACCCGGTGATGAACCGGTCCTGACCGGAGCCGACCTCCCACCCGGCGTGGAACCCGACGTCACCCGGCCCGGTCCCGGCCACGTCCGGGTCGTTCGTGACCCCGATGAGCGCCAGCCGACCGTCCGGCCCGCGCTGCCCGACGGCCTGCAGGAACCGATCGTCGTGTACTGCGAACCAGAGCGTCAGCTCCCCCCCGGCGGTCGCCTCACCGGTGGCGATCGTGGTCACCGGTTCGACGACGGCGTATTCCGAGCCGGCGTCAGCGGACGTAGCAGTGGACGCATCAGTCGAGGTGCCGGCTGAGCGACCGCCGGCTGACGGTCCGGCAGTGGCCGGTGGTGCACCGACCGTGGCACCCTCCGGACCGGATCCGGCGCTGCCGACCCCGCTGAGCACCCCGCCGGCCGTGGCGCCCGCGACAAGCAGGACCGCCGCGGACGCGACCCCGATCCGGGTCTGCCGCCGCCGGGCGCCCCGCCGCCGGAGCTCCTCGACCGTGACCCCCAACTGGTCCGGCGCGGCCGTCGCGACGTCGGTGAGCTGCTCACTGAGCCGCTCGCTCAGCTGCAACACGGTGTTCACAGGCGCAGTGTTCACAGGCGCAGCGCTCACAGGCTCAGTGCTCATGATGGTTCTCCCTGGGCGGTACGAACGAAGAGGCGTTCCTCACGCAGCGCTGGGCTGACCCGCAGCTTGGCGAGGGCCCGCGAGCAGACGGACTTGACCGTGCCGACGCTGACGCCGAGGGTCTGCGCCGTCTGCTGTTCGGACAGGTCGGCGTAGTAGCGGAGCACGATCGCGGCCCGCTCCCGCCGGGTCAGCGACTGCAGCGCCGCGACCAGCGCTGCCCTGTCCTCCACGGCGCCCTGACCCCCGTCGTGGGTGCCGGTGTCGGGCAGGTCGGCGCGAGGCTGCTCGCGCCACGGCCGGCGCCGCAGCCAGTCCGTGTGCAGATTGACCATGACCCGCCGGGCGTAGCTGAGCGCGTCGTCGTGCCGGACCCGGTGCCACGCGCCGTACGTCCGGATCAGCGTGTTCTGCGCGAGGTCCTGCGCCTGTTCGGCGTCACCGGTCAGCAGCCAGCCGAGCCGCAGCAACGGCTGGGTCGCCGCGGCGGCGAACTCGTCGAAGTCGCGCATACCCCCTACTACGAGCGCTCCCCGTCAAAGGTTGAGAGCTTCGCCGGATTCGCGATCTGGAACAGGTCCTGGATCCGCCCGTCAACGACGCTGACACACATCGTGTACTGGTAGCTCGCGTCCACGAGCAGCGCGTACTGCCCGTTGACCCCGGTCGGCGCGGCCGTGAACGGCGTCCCGGCGGCCCGGGCGCGGTCGCGCATGATGCCGACGAAGAACCGCACGACCTTCGCCCGCCCGCGGATCGGGTTCAGGGCCGTCCGCACCTTGCCGCCGCCGTCGTTCCACGCGATCACGTCGTCGTGGAGCAATTGTTCGAGGCCTTCGATGTCGCCGTCGCGGGCGGCCGCCACGAACCCGTCGAGGAGCCGTGCGTGCTCCGCCGGGTCGGTGCTGAACCTGGCCCGTCCGGCGAGCGCGGCCCCGGCCCGCCGGTGCAACTGCCGGCAGTCCTCCTCGCTGCGGTCCAGGATCGCCGCGATCTCCGCGTACGGCAGCTCGAACGCGGTCCGCAGCACGTACACGGCCCGCTGCGGCGGTGTCAGCCGCTCCATCAGGTGCAGCACCGCGATCGACAGGTCCGACGTGTCGATCACATCTTCCAGGCCATGTGCCATTCCGCCACTGGCCACGCCACCGCCGGCCACGCCACCGCCGGCCACGCCACTGCCGAACGGTCCGCCGCCGGAGAGGCCGCCGGGCCCACCACCGGCGTGTCCGGCCACTGCGAACCCGGAGCGGTCCCGTCCCGCACCGGCGAGCCCTGCCGCGGCGGACCGGCCGCCGGCGAATCCACGAGCCGAAGCACCGGCACCCGAAGAGCCACTGCCGGCAAACCCTGTGCCGGAAAGCCATGTGCCGGCGGACGCGCCCCAGGAGGAGCTGGTGTGGACCGGCTCCGGCAGCCACGTCCCGACGTACTCCTCCCGCCGTGCCTGCCGGGCGCGGAGCGCGTCGATCGCGAGCCGCGCCACCACCCTGGTCAGGTAGCGGCGCGGCTCGACGACCTCGGAGCGGTCGGCGCGGGTCCACCGCAGGTACGCCTCCTGGAGGACGTCCTCGGCGTCGTACAGCGTGCCGAGCAGGCGGTACGCCAGCCCGAGCAGCATCCGCCGGTGCGCGAGGAACTCCTCGTTCATGCGGTCGGCGGCTGGCTCCCGCTCGCCTGGCTGGTTGGCTGGCTCGTGGCTGGCTGGCTCGTGGCTGGCTGGCTCGTGTTCGGCTGGCTCCTGGTCGGCACGGCGAGACGGTTCCACACGTTGATCGTTGCAATGACCATGAGGAGGTCCGCAACCCCCTCCGTGCCGTAGTGCTCGACGGCGGTGTCCCACACGTCGTCCGGCACCCCGTGCTCGCCCAGCCGGGTGACGTGGTCGGTGAGGTCGAGCGCGGCGCGTTCCTTGTCGTCGAAGAACGGCCCTTCCCGCCACGCCGAGACGGCGAACAGCTTCCGGCTGTCCTCTCCCTCGGCGAGCGCCTCCGTGGTGTGCAGGTCGACGCAGAACGCGCACCCGTTCAGGATCGACGCCCGGAGCTTGAGCAGGTGCAGCAGTGCCGGGTCGACGTGCGCCCGGATGTACTTCTCCAGTCCCAGCACGGCCTGGTACGCGTCGGGCTTGATTTCGCTGAGCGACATTCGTTGCTTCATGCAGTGACGACGGGGGAGCCCACCCGGAACGTGACAACTCCGGGTCCCGCTCCGGTGTGTCGTGCGCCACGGCGGTGCGTCAGGCGACGATTTTCGCGCCGAGCTGGAGGAGCCGGCCGAGGTCGTCGGCGTTGCGCCACGTCTGGTCGATGAGCGGGCGGTCCGGCGTACCGGCGATCCGGTGCACGAACGTCGCGGTGAACACCTGGGTCCGGCCGTTGCTCGGCACCCCGAGGAACGTTTCCTGGTCGCAGGTGTTGACGGCACGAACCACGACCCGGTCGCCCTCGGCGATCACGTCCTGCGCCGCCCATTCCTGCTCGATCTTCCCGAACGTGCCGAACAGGATCCGGATGCCTTCCGGCCCGGCCGGCAGCCCCGGCGGCCCGCCGGTCATCGTCCACGTGGGCGTCACGAGGGCGCAGAGCGCGTCGATGTCGTGCGCCGCGACGAGCTCTAGGAACCGGATCGCCAGCTGCTTGTTCGCCGCGACAGCAGCGGCGCTTGATGTCACTGAGGCAGTAGTCATAGATGCAGCAGTCATACGTCGACTCTGCCGCCTCCGTCGCAGGTGGGCGATCGTGCAGGCACTAGGGTTCGACGGTGTGGACACCACCCGCACCCCGTCAGCCTGGCGACACCTGCCGTCACCGGCCAGGGCGATCGCCACCGCCGCCGCGGCCGCAGTGGAGGCGGCTCACGGTCGCGACAAGGAAGCGTTCGACATAGCCGTCGAGCAGCTCGCCGCCCTCGACGCCGAGCAGGTCGGCCTGGTCCTCGGCGCCGTCGTGCGCACCCTGCTCGAGGACCTGCACCCCGACGGCCTCGACGGCGACGACGTGCGCGCCGCCCTGGAGCACGCGGTGCGCTCGGCAGCCGAGTGGCAGGACGTCGACCCGCAGGTCATGGTCGTGCTGCTCGTCGGTGCCCTCGGCGTACAGGACGACAACGACGACGAAGGTCGCCCGTCACCGCAGGCTCTGGCGAGGCATGCCCCGCTGCTGCTCGTCGACCTGCTCCAGATGCGTCCGTTCTCCCGCTACCTGCAGGCCGCATTCACCGAGATCGAACGCGCGCAGACCCAGGACCTGTGACGGCGGCTGCCCGCCGTCAGGCGATGCTGATTTACCGTCAGGCGACGCAGTCTTACCGTCAGGTGGTGCGGAACCCCGACCGGAACCGCCGGAAGAACCCTCCCTCGTAGGGCAGTGCCGGTCCTGGCGCCGGCGCCACCGCACGCTGCCGTGCGATCGGCCGGTCGTACTCGGTACGGGCGATCGCGTCGACGACCTGCGCCTCGGTGAAGAGTTCCGAGCCTTCGATCATCGGTACGTACCCGACGAGCATCCCGTCCCGCATCACCTGCGCCTCCAGGCCCGCGGTGCCGTCGGTGTCCCACACGGCGCTGCGCCCGTCCGGCAGCGCGATGCGCACCCCGAATGCCGACAGGCCGGCCTTCGCCAGTTCCAGATGTGCGGGTACGCCCCGCTCCCGCAGAGTGTCGACCACCCGCCGTGCCTTGTGCTCATCCATGCGCCGAAGCTAACGCGCCACGCTGGAAGCGAACCGAGAGTCCGCCGTGAGCAGGCTTGGACAGCCCGCCCGGAGCGCGGGACAGCATTGAAGCCGGTGCCATGACGGTGGCACCGGCTCCAGCGAACTGCGGTGGCTCCTACTTCGAGGGCTCCGGCAGGTCGCAGTTGATCTTCGGGTTGACACCCAGATAGTTCAGTGGTCCGGCGACGATCGTCACGAGGATCGTGCCGGTCTTCGCGCAGTTGGTGTCGTCGCTGTCGAAGTAGCCGCGCTGCCCTGCCGCGATCACGCCGATGATCAACCAGATGACGAGGATGACCCCGCCGATACCGGATCCTCTGCCCACGGGACTGCCTCCATCTATCGAACGAACTCGTCTTCTTCGAATCGACGGTTGAATACCCCGCAGCCCATGTGACGCAAACCCGCCCGGTGATCTTCCTCGCTGTCTGGTTGGCAGCAATGGGGGAGTCAGGGCCACGGGCCTGCTCGTACGGTTCCACTCGTTCCCTGATCCACCTGAACGCAGCACCCTGAACGCAGCACCCTGAACGCAGCACCCTGAACGCAGCACCCTGATCGGCATTCGAAGGAGCCACAGATATGAGCGACGAGTACACCCCGTTCACCACCGACCTCGACGGTGACGGCGTCGAGGACCAGGCCGTGATCTACACCACCGACGACGGTGCCAACGTCATCGTCGGTGACCTCAACGGCGACGGCGAGGCCGACTTCGCCGCCCTCGACGAGGACGGCAACGGCGTCTACGAGCAGTCGTACAACGCCCTCACCGACGAGTACACCGACCTGACCGCAGACCCGGCGTACACCGCAGAGCCGACCGACACCGCTGAGTACGACGGCTCAGGCGGCAACCTCGACGGCGACGTCAGCGCCGCCGACACCGCCGCCGACACCGGCGCGAGCACCGGCGGCTACTACGACGCGGCCGCGGTCTCCGACATGATGGCGATGCAGCACGAGACCAGCATGGCGATCATCAACAACATCTGAAGCGGCGTGCCGTATACATGACTGGCCGTATACAACGCCTGCCGAATACAAGAACGGGCGCGGTGCCGTGTGGCGCCGCGCCCGTCGCGCCGTTCGCGTCCCCGTACCGCTGAAGCACAACCCGCTGGAGCACAACCGTGTCAGAGTTCAGCCTGCTGCTCGTCGTCGACCTGGTCGGCATCGCCGTGTTCGCCGCCTCGGGCGCGGCCGCCGGCGTCGCGAAGCGGCTGGACCTGTTCGGGGTCGTGTTCGTCGGGTTCATGGCGGCCCTCGGCGGCGGCATCCTGCGGGACGTGTTCGTCAACGTTCAGCCGTTCGCGTTCGTCGACTGGCGGTACGCGGCCGTCGCCGTGGTCACCTCCGCGGCGACGTTCTGGCTGCATCCGACGGTCAGCCGGCTGCACTGGACGGTCCTGGTCCTCGACGCGGCGGGCCTCGGCCTGTTCACCGTGACCGGCACGTTGAAGGCGCTCGACGCCGGCATCCCGCCCGTCGGCGCCTGCATCATCGGCATGATCACCGGAATCGGCGGCGGGCTGATCCGAGACCTGCTCACCGGCGAGATCCCCACGGTGCTGCGGCGCGAGATCTACGCCGTGGCCGGCCTGAGCGGGTGTGCCTCGGTCGCGGCGCTGGACGCGCTGCACATGCAGCGGCCGGTGAGCATCGCCCTGGCCGCGGTGCTCGTCTTCGTCCTGCGAATGATCGCGCTGCGCCGCAACTGGTCCGCGCCGACGGCCTCATAACCGTTCGGGAATTCCTGACATGAGGTGGCAGGAACCGGCGGCAGGATGAGGGCATGTCTGGATTCGCCACGCTCATCATGGTCAACATCGATTGCGCCGAGCCGCCGGTGCTCGCCACCTTCTACAGTGAGGTCCTCGGTTGGGAGGTGACCCACACCCAGGCCGAGTACGCGATGATCAGCGACGGCACCACGTCGATCGGCTTCGGCCAGATCGAGGGCTACACCACCCCGACGTGGCCCGAGGGCCCCGTGCCGAAGCAGTTCCACCTCGACTTCTACGTCGACGACCTCACCGACGCGGAGGAGCGCGCGCTCAAGCTCGGTGCCACCCGCCCCGACTTCCAGCCCGCACCCGACCGGTACGTGGTGCTGCTCGACCCGGCCGGCCACCCGTTCTGCGCCTGCCTGCGTTCGTAGCCTGCCTGCGTTCGTAGCTTGCCTGCGTTCGTAGCCTGCCAGCGGTCTCAGCCTGCGAGCTCAGCGAGTCAGTGAGGACGACGACACCGACGGGGGCCGGGCGCCGAGGAAGAAGATGCCAGGGAACCCCTGGGTCTCGAACCCGGCGCTCGGGTTCTTCCGCAGCGTCGAGCTCTCGATCGACATCGTGCCGGTGCGGTCGTTGCTGACGAAGAACACCGCCCCGCCGCCCTCGTTCGCCTTGTTCTGCTCGACGAGCGTCCCGGCGAGCCGGACCGTGAACAGGTTGCCGTCGCAGTAGATCGCGCCACCGCTGCCGCCGCCCGGCGTGCCGCCGCGGGCCGGGTTGGCGCCCCTGCCGACCGCCGAGTTGTACGACAGCACGCTGTTCAGCACCACCCACGACACGCCGATGCTGCTCAGGGCGCCGCCGTTGGCGCAGACGCCGCCCTGGCCGGAGGCGCCGCCGAAGGTGCTGCCCACGATGTACACCGGCTGGTTGTGGAACTGGCTGAGGACCCGGATCGCGGCGCCGCCGAGGTCCGGGCCGGTCTGGTCACAGCGGTTGCGCACGAACCGCGAGTTGACGACCTTGAACCGCCCGCCGCGCACGAAGATCGCACCGCCGCCGCCACCCTCCGCGGTCTCGCCGGTGGAGTTACCGTCCGCGAACGTCAGGTTCTGCACCGTCAGCGACGGGTGGTCCTGGTCCTGGCAGTGCGACGTGGTCCAGCCCTGGTTCTTGTCACAGGTGTTCATGTACAGGATGCGCCGCCGGCCCTCGCCGCTGAGCGTCACCTTGCCACCACCGTCGAGCACGATCTTCGCACCCTGCACGTTCTTGACCTTCGCGGTGGCCTTCATGGCGATCGTCACCGGCTCCGGCCCGCAGTTGAACGTGATGATCCCGCCCGCGCCGACCGCCGACACGACCGCCTCGGAGGTGCAGCTGCCCGCGCTGCCGTTGCCGACGACCCTGGTCGGTTTCGACGTGTCGACGGCCCTCGCCTCGGCCGGCACGGTCGCCCGCCCGTTCGGGTTGCCCTGCGCGGGCATGGCCGCCGCCGCGGAGGCGCTCGCGGTTGCGTTCTGCGTCGCCGGTACGGACGGCGCGGCGCTCACCGCCGTACCGGCGCCGCTGGCTGCGGGCGCGCTGGACGCGGGTTTCGCCGGTGACCCGCCGCAGCCGGCGAGCGCGAGAACGACGGTCGTCAGTGCAGCAGCCGCGGTGCGTCGTCGCATCCGGCGATCCTACGGCGGGTCAGCACGGCGGGGTCAGCACGGCGGGTCAGTGCACCAGTCAGCGTGGTGGGTTGGGTGCGCTGTCGCGGGCCGCCGTCGCGTGCCCGATGAACTCCTGGAACCTGGCGAACTGCATCGGGTCCAAAGTCAGCGTCGTGCCGCCGAGGACCTGCTCGCCGTAGCTCAGGCCGACCTGCACCTTGTACCGGTCGCCCTTCGGCTTCACGTAGACGCCGAGGAACGCGACGTGGTAACGCTGAGTGTCCTGGCCGTGTCGCCGGAAGATCTCCAGGACCCGCCCGTCGAGGACGAGGATCTGGTCGTCGTGCAGGAACTCGATCGCCATGCGGCGACCATAGTCGACCATGTCACCGCGGCCCTCTCACCAGGATCCCAGTCACCACGAGCCCTGTCACCTGGCGAGCTGTCGTTCCCAGTCCACGGCCGCGGCCTCCAGGGACTCCGGGTCGAGGTCGAGGGTCACCGGGTAGTCGTAGGTGCGGTCGCGTTCCTCGCCGAGCCACGGCGGCGCCGCCGTCAGGGAGAACCCGATCGTGACGCGGGGCTGGAGGTGGTCGTGCTCCTCCAAGGTGAACGTCAGGCTCGGCGCCGCGAACGTCAGCCGGTGCGGCAGCTCCAGCCGTCCCTTCGCGGCCCGCAGGAGCCAGCCACCGAGCGTCGCCCCCTCCGCCGCGGTCAGGCACGCGTCGCGGAACGTCCACGCCCGCCCGTCACCGGCGTCGACGATCCCTTCGACGACGAGCAGCGCACCCGGGTCCCGCCCTGGCGTGGTGCTGGTGCGGTCCACGACGCGGAGTTCGACGGTTGCGCCGCCCGGTGCTTCCAGCTTCACGACCTCAACCTCACTGAGCATGCAGTCATCACGGCAACGCCTGACCCAGCCAGCATCGCAAGCTGGGCCGCCTGAGCGCACCGGACGTTCGGCCGGACGCTGCCCTCCCCGGCGGCGGTCGCTGCCCTCTCCAGCGGCGGTCGCTGCCCTCTCCAGCGGCGGTCGCTGCGCTCCCCAGCGGCGGTCGCTACCGTGACGGGATGACGACGAGACCTCAGCTGGCGGAGCTGCTCGACATGGCGCCGCACCCGGAAGGCGGCTGGTTCCGGGAGACGTGGCGTTCGCCGGTGACGTTCGCCCCCGACGGCTATGACGGCCCCCGCAACGCGGCGACCGCCATCTACTTCCTGCTGCATCCGGGCGAGGAGTCGGCGTGGCACGTGGTCCGCTCCGACGAGCTGTGGTTCTGGCACTCGGGCGGTCCGCTCGCCCTGCGCCTCGGCGGCTCCGGTGACCGTCCCGGCGACGGCCCGACCGCACTCCTGGGCGGCGACGTCGCCGCGGGGGAGCGCCCTCAGGTGCTGATCCCCGCCGGCGTGTGGCAGGCCGCGACCCCGACCGGCACCGAACCCGTCCTCGTCAGCTGCGTCGTCGCCCCGGGCTTCGACTTCGCCGACTTCCGCCTGGCGACCTGACCGAACGGTCCACATCGGACCCGATGCTGTCCGATGTGGACCGTCAAGGTGACCGGCTTGCTACGGAACGCCTGACACAGACCCGCTGACACGGACCTGCTGGCACAGACCTGCTGGCACAGACCCGCTGGGTCAGTCCTGCTGGGTCAGCCGACCCGCCTGGCGAAACGGAACGAGTAGATCGGCGAGATCTTCACCCCGCCGCGTTCGGTCGAGGCGTGCACGATCCGCCCCCCGCCGATGTAAATGCCGACGTGGCCCACCGACGGGAACACCAGGTCGCCGGGGCGCAGCTCACCGCGGCCGACGGCCCGCCCGACCCCGGCCAGCCCACCGGTCTGGTGCGGCAGGGAGATCCCAACCTGCCGGTACGCGGCCGCGACCAGCCCCGAACAGTCGAACCGGTCGGGCCCGACAGATCCGAACCCGTACCCCTTGCCGACCTGAGCGAGCGCGAACCCGACAACCCCGCCACCCCCGCTGAACCCACTGCCGCCGAGCCCACTGCTGCTGGCACGCGGTGTTGTGGCGCGCGGTGTTGTGAGGCGCGGTGTCGCAGCGCGCGGCGCCGTTTTGCGTGCTGTCGCGGCGCGTGGGCTCGACCCGCGCTGCCGGCCGGGACCTGTCCGCGGCGTGGCTTGCCCGAGCCGGCCGGCCTGCTGCGCCGATCGAGCTCGTTTCGCGGTGCCGTCGGCCGCCCCCGCGGCGGTCGCCGACAGATTCGCCGTGCCCCCGACCTGCGCGCCCTCTTGCGTCCCCCCGACCAGTGCAGCGTCCGAGGCGCCGCCAGGCTGGCCCACGCCACCTGCCAGCCCACCCCGGGCCCGCAGGGCGCTCCTGCTCGCGGCACGAATCTCGCGAAGTTCCGCGCGCTCGTCGACCGTGGTCCCCCGGTAGTACGCGATCGAGTGGACGCCCGCCGGTGGTGCCGCCGTGCTGATCCGGTTGCTGTGGCTCGCTCCCGCGTACTCCTGGGAGCCGTGTGCCGGCCCGCTCCCGGCGACGGTGCACAGCATCACGCAGAGCACGGTGCCGAGGCCGTACCGGAAATTGGTGCTACGGATGACACTCCGTGTGTTCGCCGCGGTGACGCTGCGGCGGGCCGCCCCGTCGGGACGGCGCAACAGATGTGTGGACAGTGCGACTCCCCGCTAGGCCCGGGGCTCTCCTGCGCTCTCCGGTGGCCCCGCCGCGGCGTGCACGTCTGCGTGCGCTGTCACGGTCTGGGCCGTGCCTCCCAGCGGCAAAACCGCCGGAACGCATGTGCCGGAAACCCGGGCAATGATGGTTGCCAGCTGCCACATTCCCACAGTTTCCGAATAAGTCCGGCTTTTTACCCAAATTGCCATTGGCGGGCACTTTTCCGTCCGTACCCACGAGCAACAGCGCGAGTCGATCAACCGCCGACCGGCCGAACAGCCAGGCCACAGCAGGGACTCAGCAGAAACTCAGCCAGGAACTCAGCTGGGAAACTCGACCTCGGACACGTCCGCGACCGTCGCCCGCAGCACTTCGACGGCCGCGCCGGCGTCAACGGCCAGCGCGACGCCGTGCCGCCCCCCACCGAGCGTGATCTCACGCCCGAGGATCCGCTCATCGGCAATCACCGGCCACGCCGTCGTCGAGCCGAACGGGGTGATCGTGCCGCGCTCATACCCGGTCGCGTCGCGGGCGGTCGCCGCGTCCGGCATCGACAGCCGGTTGACGCCGAGGAGGGCCCGCAACTTCGGCCAGGAGATGACCCGGTCACCGGGCACGAGCACGAACCGGTAGTCCCCGTCGCCGACCCGCACCACGATCGTCTTCACGACGTCGGGGACCGCCACGCCACGCGCCGCGGCGGCCTCGGCGAGGCTGCGGACCGGCCCGTGCTCGACGACCCGGAACGCGATCCCACTACCCTCAGCTGCCGCAACCGCAGGATTCCCCGAAAAACCCACGCCAGGATTCACACCAGGGTCCACAGGATTCACGGCCGGATTCGGCCCGCGGTCCGGCGCAGGTTCCGGGCCGGGATTCGGCGACATCGGCGCTCCGTTTCGTCAGTCCCCGCCACCGTACGCCAGCGCCCCGCCCCTACCCCCGCCCCGCCCTCACGCCCCGCCGCTACGCCACGAGCGGCCTGACCTCCTCCGCCACGAACCGCATGAACCCTTCCGGATCGGGGTCGTCGGCGGTCGGCTGGAGCACCACGGTGTCAGCGCCCGCCTCCGCCCACCGGTTGACCGCGTCGGCGACGGCATGCGCGTCCCCAGCCACCGACACGTCCTGCCCGTCGTGATACCCCCAGCGGACCCGCTCGGCCGCCATCCGCTCGGCGGCGCCGTCACCGGTCGCCGTGTGCAGGTACACGATCACCGGGTGCGGTCCGCTCCGCCCGGCCGCCTGCCGCCCTTCGTCGATGAGCCGCCGCGCCGCCCTGACCCCGTCGACATCCGTGCCACCGGACAGGATCGTCCCGTCAGCCACCTCCCCAGCGAGCCGCAACGTCTTCGGCCCGGTAGCCCCGACCAGCATCCCAGGATTCAGCACCCCAGCCGCAGTCCCAACTGCTCCGGCCGCAGCCGCCCCCACGGACGCTGCCGTAGGAGGCCAGTCGAGGGCGACCCCGTCGAGCCGCACATACCTGCCCTGGACGCTGACCCGCTCCCCGCCGAGCAACGCCCGCAGCGCCGTCACGTATTCGCGAAGCAGCGTCACCGGCGACTCGGGACGCGCACCGACCTGCCCCATCCAGTCCTGCACCCCGTGCCCCACCCCGACGAGCGCCCGCCCCGGGAACAGCCGATAGAGCGTCGCCAGCTCCATCCCCGTCAACGCCACGTTGCGCAGCGGGACCGGCAGCAACCCCACCGCGACCCGCAGCCGCTCCGACCACGCGAGGGCGGCCGCCGCGGTCGCCACCCCGCTCTCGAGGAAACAGTCCTCCCACAGCCACAGCTCTTCCAGCCCGCTCTCGTCGGCGGCACGAACCACGGCACGCAGCCGCTCGGGTGGCAACTGCGGCACGAACACGGCACCAAGCGTCGTCATCCCGCCATGCTGCCAGCCCCGCCAACCCGCCGGACGCCCATCACCCCGTATTCCCGACCCCCACGACATCCCCGACCCCCACGACCCGCGCACCTATGACCATAAGCGCACATCAACACCGACGTCAACTCCGTCAATCGGTGGCGGCATACACGACAAACCCAGCCGCCGGCACCGTGAGCAGCACCGCCTTACCGTTGCGCGCCTCGACGGTCACCGTCTGCCCGATCGCGCCGGCGTCCGTGGAGTACCGGCAGGTCAGCGTCGCGCCCGCGGCGTGCAGCCCGTCGTCGACCGTCACCCACACGGTCAGCGGCCCGGACAGGTCGGTGTTGATCGCGAGCAGCACCTCGTGGTCGGCGAAGATCCGCGACCACGGCACCACCGACCGCAGCGTCCCGGGCTCGGCCCGGCCCCACAGTTGCGGCAACCCGAACCCGATCCCGTCTCCGGAGATCTCCCGCAGGTACTGCCGCCCCCGCCGCAACGCCGGGACCCGCCGCCGCAGCGTGAGGATCTTCGCCAGTTCCACGTACACCGGCTGGGTCTCGTCGAAGGCGTGCCGGCCCCGGCTCCGGAACGGCCCGAAGTCCCCGCCGAACATCGCCTCTCGGATGTACCGGTCATGGCCCGGCAGGTCGTCAAGGTTCACCCCGGCGAAGCCCTCCCCGCCGAAGCGCCCGTCGAACAGCTGCTCGCTGCCGTAGTAGACGCACGGGATGCCGAGGGTCGTGGCGTTGAGCGCGAGCGCCGCGAGCGCCAGCCGCTGCCCGGCGTCGTCGGCGGCGAAGCGCGCCTTGGCCGGTCCCTTGCGGACCTGGTCGTGGTCGTCGTACCCGGTGACGACCCGGTCCCGGAACCACGCGTGCGAGTCGACGCCGACCTGCAGCGAGTTGCGGAACAGCGCGAAGTACTCCGCCGGGTTCCTGGCACCCTTGACCGTCCACTCGAGGCGGTCCTGGACGTCGGCGATGCCCAGCGCGGCGTCCATCCCGGTGGACTGCAGGGTCCGCACCGCGAACGCCCGGTCGCCGGTGATCTCGGCGATGAGGTAGAAGCGTTCCTTGCCGATCGACTGCGCGAACTCGTGGATGGCCGACGCGAAGTACCTGGCCGCCCCCTGATCCATGTGCTTGACCGTGTCGACGCGGAACCCGTCGAGGTCCGCGTACGCGATCCAATACTGGTACGCCCGGGTCAACGCGATCAGCGCCGGCGACGGCCGGTACTCGTCGGGGGAGCCCGTGCCGAGGTGGATGTCCTTCAGCTCCTCGAAGTCCCCCTCCACGTACTCGGGGAAACGGTCCCAGTCGACGATGCGGCCCTTGCCGGTGAACGTGCCGGCCCGCTGCAGTTCGACGGGCCGGACGGCACCGCCCGGGATGTCACGGAAGCCGCGGACCGGATACGGCCGGCCATTCCAGTCGGGCACGACGTCCGGCTCGTAGGCGAAGACGTCGCCGGCGTGGTTGAGCACGACGTCCAGGACGACCCGGATGCCGAGCCGGTGCGCCTCGTCGACCAGCTCGCGCAGGTCGTCGCCGGTACCGAAATGCGGGTCGACGGCGAGGAAGTCGTGGGTGCCGTAACCGTGGTACGTCCCGGCGGCCGGCACCTGACGCAGGATCGGGCTGACCCAGACGGCGGTGACGCCGAGGCGGCGCAGGTAGCCGAGCTTGGTCCGCAGCCCGGCAAGGGTGCCGCCGACCCAGTCGCCCCCGGCGGCCCGCCACGCCGCCGCCTCGTCCTCGGTGCCGACGGCGTTGCCGTGGTCACCGGGCAGCAGTGGCGGCGTGGCACCGTCCGGCACGGTCGCGCCGAGGTTGTCGCGGTAGCCCCGCTCCTGACCGTCCGAGAAGCGGTCGACGAGCAGGAAGTACAGGACCTCGTCCTCCCACGCCGCCGGTGACGGGTGGAAGACCCGGTCGGTCAGCGCACGGAAATCAATGTCCGCGACACTCCGCAAGTCCATGCGATGCGGCTCCATCCGACCACCGTCTCACGCTTCCAGCTGTTTGAGGATGGCCTTCACCCGGGCGGCCCGGCCGGCCGCGGTGCGCAGCTTGTGCAGCTGCAGGATCAGCAGGTACCGCTCGGTGGCGGCCAACGCCTCGAACGCCGCCTGCGCGGGTGCGGAACCGGCGAGCGCCGCCGCGAGGTCGGCCGGGATGGTGGCGGTGCGCTGCGACGGGTACGCCGCCGCCCACCGCCCGTCCGCCTGCGCCTTCGCGACCTCGGCCAGCCCCGCGGGCTGCATCCGGCCGGCCGCGATCAGCGCCTCGACCTTCGCCACGTTGACCTGCGACCACGTACTGCGAGGCCGGCGCGGCACGTACCGCTGCAGGAAATGCCGATCGTCGAACCCTTTGCGCTGCCCGTCGATCCACCCGAAGCACAACGCCACGTCGAGCGCCTCCATCACGGAGAGGCTGGCGACCCCGCTGCCTTTCTTGCCGATCAGGATCCATACCTCGGCGGTGTTCGCGTGGTGCGAGCCGAGCCAGGCCTCGAACGCCGCCGTGTCGGCGAACAGGATCGGTTCCATCAGGCGTTCACGATCTCCCGTTCTCGGTGTCGACGTAGTGCTGGTTGTGCATGATCGCGACGATGTTGCCGAACGGGTCGGTGACGGCCGCCGTCACGAAGCCCGGACCGCGTTCGGTGATCGGCTGCAGCGGCGTCGCGCCCATCGACGTGAGCCGCTCCAGGGTTCCTTCGAGGTCGTCGACGTGCCAGTACATGAACGCGCCGGCGGGGGAGGCGGTGGCGTCGTGCGGCGCGTACCGGCTGTCGATGATACCGATCTCCGCCTCGTGGTCGCCGATGCGGAACTCGGCGTAGCCGGGCCGCTCGAAGTACGGCTCGATGCCGAACAGGTCCGCGTACCAGCGCTTGGCGGCCTCATGGTCGGCGGCGAAGAAGTTGAGGGTCGCGAATCCCCGGAAGGTGCTCTTGCCCTTGCTGCTGCTGTTCGTCATGGGTACGACGGTATCCGCCGTTGCGGAAAGATTCGTTCCTCAATACCTGGCAGACTTGGCCGAATGTTGGAGACCTCGGCGCGGCTGCTGCGGCTGTTGTCGTTGCTGCAGAGCCGCCGCGACTGGTCCGGCGCCGCCCTCGCCGACCGGCTCGCCGTCACCACCCGGACCGTCCGCAACGACGTCGAGCGGCTGCGCAGCCTGGGGTACCACATCGACTCCAGCACCGGCACGACCGGCGGCTACCGCCTCGGCGCCGGTGCCGCGATGCCGCCGCTGCTGCTCGACGACGAGGAGGCGGTCGCGGTCGCGGTGGGCCTGCGCGCGGCCGCCGCCGGGTCCGTCACGGGGCTGGAGGACCCGGCGCTGCGGGCGCTGATCAAGCTGGAGCAGACCCTCCCGCCCCGGCTGCGGCGGCGGGTGGACGCGCTGCGCTCGGCGACGGTATCCGCGGCCGGGGGAGGCCCGACGGTCGACGCGTCGCTGCTGACCGCCCTGGCCGCGGCCACCCGCGACCACGAGCGGATCAGCTTCGACTACAAGGACCGCCGGCGCCGGGCCGAACCGCACCGGCTCGTCTACACCGGGCGGCGCTGGTACCTGCTCGCCTGGGACGTCGACCGGGCCGACTGGCGCACGTTCCGCGCCGATCTGGTCGTGCTGCGCCCGCCGACGGGCCCCAGGTTCGCGCCCCGCGAGCCACCCGGCGGCGACGCGGTCGCGCACGTGCTGCGCGGGGTCGCGTCGACGGCGTGGCGGGTCCCGGCCCGGATCCGGTTGCACGCGCCGATCGCGGACGTGACCGCCAGGCTGGCGTCGACGGCCGGGTTGCTCACCCCGACCGGCGACGCCACCTGCGAACTGGAGACGGGCGCCGACAAGCTCATCGACCTGGCCGGGTTCCTGGGTTCGATCGGCTTCGGCTTCACCGTGCTGGACCCGCCCGAGCTGCGCGACCTGCTCCGCGACCTCGCGACCCGCTACCAGGCCGCCGTAGCCGACACCGTGGGCGGCGCCGCTGCCAGCACGATGTAGGGCAGTCAGGAGGGCGCGGTGGTGGACCGCTCGATCAGCCGCGTCGGCAGCACGACCCGCCGCGCCGGCCCGTCGTCGCCGTCGAGCCGGGCGAGCAGCAGCCGCGCGGCGTGCCGGCCCATCTCCTCCGGGTCGTGCGCGATGACGCTGACCCCGAGCACGTCGCCGAGGTCCAGCTCGTCGAAGCCGATCAGCGCCGTGTCCCGGCCGCTGTTGCGCATGGCCCGCAGGGCGCCGGTCGTGATCCGGTTGTTGGTGGTGAACAGCGCCGTCGGCGCCGGGTGCCGGGCCAGCAGCGCGAGGACCGCCCGCTCGGCCTTGTCGACGTCGTGCGCGTCTTCGAGGAAGTAGTCGCGCCAGCCGGCGACGCCGGCCGCCTCCATCGCCTCCGCGAACCCCTCGACCCGGTCCTGGTGGGTGCTCAACCGGGACAGGTCCCCGACGATCCCGATCCGCCGGTGGCCGCGCTCCAGCAGGTGCTCGGCGGCCCGCTTCGCCCCGCCGCGGTTGTCCAGCAGCACCGCGTCCGCGGTCAGGTCCACCGGTGGCCGGTCCACGAACACGAACGGGCTTCCGTGCCGCCGCTCCGCCGCCAGGTGCCCGTGCTCGGCCATCGTCGAGGCGACGACGAGCCCCCGGACCCTGCGCTCCAGCAACGAGTCGGTGAGCCGGCGCTCCCATTCCGGGTTCTCGTCGGTGCTGGCGGTGATCAGCTGCAGCCCGTGCATGCGCAGGTCCCGCTCCAGGCCGCTGGCGAGCCGCGAGTAGAACGGGTTGGCCAGGTCGCCGCTGAGCAGGCCCACGAGCGTGGAGGTGTTCCCGCCGCGGCGCAGCTCCCGGGCGGTCCGGTTCAGCCGGTATCCCAGCTCGTCGGCGGCGTTCTGCACCCGCGCCTTGGTCTCGACCGCGACATACCCTTCGCCGCTCAACGCGCGCGACGCCGTCTTGACCGACACTCCCGACAGCGCCGCCACCTGTGCGAGGCTCGGTCGGCTACCCATCGGAGGATTATGGCAGCATCCCGCGGAGAAGTACGGCACGGTCACCGGTCCGCATCGCCGCCGGCCGCCGCCGAAGCCGCCCCGATCCCTCCACCGGCCGGACCCGCGGCGCCACTGGGGAGCCCCGCCCGCCTCGCCACCGGCCCGGCCAGGTGCCCCGCTGGTTGCCGCCGCGGCCTACGGTGGCGGCATGGCGAATGAGGTCTGGGCCAGGGGCGATGCCTACGAGGCGTACGTCGGCCGGTGGAGCCGTCCGGTCGCGGCCAGGTTCCTGCAGTGGCTCGCCGTGCCGCCCGGCAGGCGCTGGCTCGACGTCGGCTGCGGCACCGGCGCGCTCACCGGGACGATCATGGCCGCCGCCGCGCCGTCGGAGGTGACCGGCGTCGACCCCTCCGATGGTTTCCTCACGACGGCGCGGTCCCGGCTCACCGCCCGGTTCGTCACCGGTGACGCCCGCGCGCTCCCCGTGCCCGACGCGGCGGTCGACGTCGTCGTCAGCGGGCTCGCCCTCAACTTCGTGCCGGGACCCGCCGCGGCCGTCGCCGAGTTCGCCAGGGTCGCCGCGCCCGGTGGGGTCGTCGCCGCGTACGTGTGGGACTACGCCGACGGGATGGCCATGATGCGCCACTTCTGGGACGCCGCGACCGGCCTCGACCCGGCCGCCGCCGCCCTGGACGAGGGTCGCCGCTTCTCCATCTGCTCCACCGGCGCCCTGAGCGACCTGTGGTCCGCCGTGGGCCTGTCCGACGTCACGACCCGCCCGATCGACACGACCGCGGTCTTTGCCGACTTCGACGACTACTGGATCCCATTTCTCGGCGGTACGGGTCCCGCGCCGGGCTACGTCGCGTCGCTGTCCGAGGAGCACCGCGACGCGCTGCGCGACCTGCTCCGCGAGCGCCTGCCGCGGGCCGCGGACGGGTCGATCCCGCTGCTCGCCCGAGCCCTGGCGGTCCGCGGAACGGCCGCCTGACAGCCGTGAACAGCGTGGATTGTGCTGTGCCTCAGCGCTGGTGCCATTCGCCGAGGACACGGGACTCCTGCTCGGCGGTCAGCCGTTCCGCCGGCGGTGGCAGCGGGTGCCGCAGCGCGTCCTCGTACGTCTCCCGCACCGTCTGCCGCAGCGGCCGCGGCGTCAGTCCGGCCGCGAACGCCGCCGCCGGGTCGGCCGCGTTCAGATCCTTCTCGGCGTCGAACGCGGACCACAGCGGCAGGCTCTCCCCGGTGAGTCCCCGATCGCTGAGGAACTGCGGGTCGACCCACGTCAGCGTCGTCCCGGGCGGCCCGACCTCGGCGACCATCGCCTCCAGCAGGTCCGCGAACGAGAACGGCGGCGCCGGGCTGACCGCGTGGAACACGCCACCCCCGGGCCGGCCGAGCAGCCGGATCGTCCAGTCCGCCATGTCACGCGCGTCGATGACCTGGATCGCGGCGTCGCGCGGCCCCGGCGCGAGGATCTCCTCGCCGCGGGCGACCCGCTCGACCCAGAACGTGAACCGCGACAGGTGATCGTGCGGCCCCACCACATACGTCGGCCGGACGATCAGCGTCGACGTCCCGAACCGCTGCGCCGCGACCCGCTCACACGCGGCCTTCAACGGCCCGTAGGTCTGGTCGGTGACCTCCTCGACCGTCGGGTCGTCGAGCTCCTGCAGCGGCGAGTCCTCGCTGAACCCCGGCCCGGCCGGCACGGCGTAGGCCGACACGCTGGAGATGTACACGTAACGCCCGCCCCGCCCGCCGAGCGCGTCGGAGAGTCCCTGCACCTGTCGCGGAAGGTAACCGCTGACGTCGACGGTCGCGTCCCAGTCACCGTGGCCCTCGAACAGCCCGGCCGGCAGCGCGTTCCGGTCGGCATGCAGGTGCGTGGCCGATGGGAACAGGTCGGCGCCGGTCTGCCCGCGGTGCAGCAGTGTCACCTCGTGCCCGGCGGCAAGCGCGGCCTCGGTGATGTGCCGCCCCACGAACCTGGTGCCCCCGACGATCAGGATCCGCATGAGCATCAGCCTAGTGCCCGAACCCCGCGGCCACCCGCGCCGTCAGCTCATCCTCGGTCATCGCGGCGTCGACCTCGACCACCGGCAGCGCCAACGCCCGAGCCTCCGCCCCGACCCGCTCCGTGAACAGCAGGTCCCGCCGCAACAGGTTCCGCAGCGCTGTCTCCGGGTCGCTCGTCCTCCCGGCAATCGCCCACAGCGACCCCCGGCTCTCGAACGCCGCCCGGCGAAACCCCGGCGTGGGCAACAACCAGACGGCGTTGCCCGGTTCGGCCAGCAGCGGCCGCACCAGCCGCGGCAGCAACCTGAACCCCTCGACGATCACCCCGGTCGTGTCTGGCAGGCGCAGGAGATCATCGACGATCAGCCCGAACCCCTCACCCCGGAACCAGTGGAACGTCTCGAGCATGACCTCCGGCGACCGCAGCAACCACCGCTCGTCCATGTCCATCGCCGCGAACGCACACAGCAACGGACTGTCCAGCGCCGTGCTGCGCCTCCCGTGCTCCGCCATCACGTCGTCGGTCGCGTACAACCGCCACCCGTGCTCACCCGCCAACCGCCGCGCGACCGTCGACTTCCCGCCGCCGCTGCCCCCACCGATCCACCGCACGTGCCGCAGCCGCTCCCGTACCTCCGCCGCCCCTCGCACCTCTGAAGTATCGCGGGAAGCGCGACGTAGCGTGCCGGCCGTGGCCCGGTTCACCGATGCCAGCGGCGGCCTCTAGCGAACGCCGCGCCGACCGCTCAGCGGGCGAACTGATCGCCCAGTTCTCGGATTCTGACCGCCGAACTGGCACGCAAGGTCCAGCGGTTGAGCTGGGGAATGTCAGTGCAGCTGGTGATGACGGCCTTATGTTCGTCTGAAAGCGTGATGCCGCGGGCGTTCAGGACAAGCAGCAGCGCGTGGATTTTGCCGCGTCGCTCACCTCGGTCGAAGTACCGGCGGGCGTACTTGCTCTCGAACTGGTAATCCCAGGCGACCATAAATCCTCCAGTTCATTGCGAGCCGCCGCCGGCCTGGAGGGTTGCCGGCGCCGTTGAAAACAGAAGTTCAGCCGGCGAACTCGTCGCCGAGGTCCTGGATCTTTTCAGCGATGCCCGCGCGGCGGAGCCAGGTCTCGAGCTGTGCCTGCTCGGTGCAACCTGTGATGAGGGTGCGGTGCTCATCCGAGACCGCGACGCCGCGGGAGTCGAGCACCATCAGCACCGCCTTGGCCTCCCCGGCGCTGAAATACCGGCGGGCGTATTCGCTTTGATATCTGTGACCCGTGGTGGTCATGAGTACCTCCAGGAAGTCGCGGGTCGCCGCAGGCAGCACCGCAAATACGAGATCAGTGTACAGGCTGGCATGTGCAAGATCGATGACGGAAAGCCCGGTGAGCAGGGCCTCCAGGATCGGTTGGGGGTCCGGGTCGGCGCCGTGTGCGAGGGCCGACAGGACCGCCAACTCGGGACTGCGGCGGGCGGTGTCGAGGTCGGTGACGGCAGGCACCTGATCCGGGCCGACCGTCACCGGCGTCAGCACCGACCCCGGCGGACCGATCACGATCGGCGCCGCGGACCAGCGGGCGACGGACTGGGCGGGGCACACGACCAGCAGCGCGACCGGGCATCGCAGCCGCGCATACAACGTGGCCACATATGCGGGCCAGGTACGCCGCTTGCGGGCGTCGGCCTTGAGCTGGATCTCGACGACCACCGCCAGCACTGTCGTGTTGTGGTCGCTCAGCGTCACCACCGCGTCGGCCCGGTACTCGGTCGGCACAACGTCGGTAAAATCGCCCGGGGACACCCGCGCCTCGTCGAAGCGGGGCACCGCGACATTGACTGGACCGCCCAGAAGCTCGGCGGCCAGCACAGGTCTTTCCCGGAACATCTCGATGAGCATCTCGTGCAATCGGCTCGGCATGGAGCCAGAGACTATCGAAGTTGCTCACGTTCTGCTAATCCGCTGATCACGCTGCGTATGTACTTCTGGACCGAAGTGAGTCCGCCAGAGTCGGTCGCCAGGGTGGGTTCCGCAAGCGGCGGTTCGGGTAGTGGCGTCCGCACCCTGACTCCCGCAGCGGGCGGGACACCCGGGCAACGCCAGGAGGAAGCCAATGATCGGATCGCGCGCCGTCGCGGTGGACTGGGCGGCACGGCGGCTGGCCGTCGAGGCTGAAGGCTCGTTCGAGGATGTCGTCGCCCGGTACGAGGCCGCCGTCCCCGTCTACCCCGCCGCCCGTATCGAGCGGCTCGTGGCCGACGACGCCGGATGGCAGGCGGTCATCGACCTGACCGACGACATTGCCCGGCACGGGTTCCTGATCTACTGGAAGTTCGCGGCCGACACCCTCATGCGCGCCGCCGGAGACACCTCCAAGTGCGCCGCCTATCTCATGGGCAACCACACGATCGCCGAGCGGATGTTCCGCCACGACCCGACCGTGATGCTGTACGCCCCGCTGCGCACCGTCATCTCCCAGGTGCCGGGCGGTCCCGTCCTGTTCTCGACGGACCAGCCCAGCCTGCACTTCGCGTCACTCGGCCAGCCGGACATCACCGCGGTGGGCGTCGAACTGGACCACAAACTCGCCGCCCTCCTCGACGCCCTGCGCCTGCCCGTACCCCCGTCCCTCACCGTGTGAGCGGAAGTGGGCGTCACTGCCTCGGCATCGCGGGTGACCAGCGCACCGGTGCGGTTCCGGTCGCCGTGAGCGCCGCGTTGATCCGGCTGAACGGCCGGCTGCCGAGAAACCCGGTCGGGTTCATCGGGCTCGGGTGCCCGGCCCGCAGCACGACGTGCCGGTCGTTCGTCACCAATGGTGCCTTCGCCTTCGCCGCCGCGCCCCACAGTACGAACACCACCCGCTCCGCCTTCGCGTTCAGCGCCCGGATCGTCGCGTCGGTGATGTCCTCCCAGCCGCGCCCCTTGTGCGAGTTCGGCGTCCCGGCGCGGACGGTCAGCACCGCGTTGAGCAGCATCACCCCCTGCCGGCACCAGGCGGTCAGGTCGCCGGACGGCGGCGGATCGACACCCAGGTCGTCACGCATCTCCTGGTACACGTTGCGCAACGACGGCGGCACCGGAACACCCGGCGGCACGCTGAAACTCAGCCCGTGGGCCTGCCCCGGCTTGATGTACGGATCCTGGCCGAGGATGAGGACCCGGGTGGAGGCAAGCGGGCACAACCGGTACGCGGCGAAGATGTCCTGCTTCCGCGGATACACCGTGCCGGACTGGTACTGCTCCACAACGAACGAGGACAACGCCGCCACGACAGCGGCATCGACGTACGGCGCAACCGCCTCGCGCCAGTCGTCGGGCAGGAAGTCCAGCAGGTACACGGGCTTCGCCGGCACGTTCATGGCCGGCAATCTATCGCCCGGCCGTCCACTCGGCGCAACGGGTCGGGGAGCGGCGGCGGCGCTTGATGAGCACAGTTGTCAGAGATCCAGGAAGTACCGCATCACCTTGCGGATCTCGGCGAGGTCCTCGTCGCTCACCTGGCCAAGACGCCGCTGAAGGCGGCCCGCGTCGACGGCGCGCATGTCCTCGGGCCGGGCGAAGCTGGCCTGGCGAAGTCCCGACTGCGCGTCGGAGATTCGCGGCTGTGTCACCAGCCCCCGGTCGTGGCTGGTCAACGGCACCACCACGGTCATGTTGATCGGCAGCGCGTGAAGCCCGTTCGACGACACCACGACAACGGGGCGGCGGCCACCCTGTTCGTGACCGACGGTCGGATCAAGTTCGGCGAGCCAGATCTCCCCGGTGCGGACCGTGGTCACTCCCACCAGCCAGCCGGGTCGTCGCTGCTCAGTGTGTCCCGGTCAGTGCCCGCCTGCCACGACCTCGACTCGGCCCGATCCACGGCCCACGCGTCCGGATCCTCGTCGCGGAGCCTCGCCAGCTGCTCCTGGGCGCGCGCGAAGAACGCCTGCCGCTCAAGCGTTTCGGTCGCCTCGGCCAGCAGTGCGCCCATGGTGGTCCCACGCTCGTGCGCCAGGACGGCGAGCCGGTCGCGGACCTTGGAGTCGACCTTGATGGTCGTGGTGCTCATACCGTCCAGTCTACCGAACGGTAGACCGCTGAAGCTACCAGCCGCGGGCGCGCCACTCCGGCAGCGACGGCCGCTCCGCGCCCAGCGTCGAGTCCCTGCCGTGCCCCGGATGGAACTCGGTCTCGTCCGGGAACCGGTCGAAGATCTTCGTCGACACATCGTTGATCAGCGACTCGAAGTTCGCCTTGTCGCCCCTCGTGTTGCCGACCCCGCCGGGGGAGTCGCGCAGCAGCCGGACCACCGCGCTGCGGCCCCGCCCGTACGACCTGCGGCACGCGGGCGTCAGTCGCTGGCTCAACGCTGGTGTCCACGCGCCGGAGGTCGCCGAGCGAGCCGGTCACTCCGTCGATGTGCTCCCGAAGGTCTACGTCGAGTGCATCGATGGGGACATAGGGGACATGGAGGTCATGAACGCGACCGGGCCGGCCCGCCGGTGGCCGGATCAGGCGCCCGGCGCGCGGTAGTCGACGCTCTGCTGAACCGCTTGGTCGACCTCCTCCGGGGTCAGCAGCGCCACGGTCTTGGTGGTGGCTCCACCAGATGAACCAACCGCGAGAGCGACGGCCGCGGCGGCCTTGTTGTCCGGCAGTTCGCAGATCACATACGTGTCGTTGTCGCCGAAGCAGAAGTCGAACGACTCAAGTCGCCCGCCCATGCTTTCGGCCATCTTCCGGGCTGCCTCGACGCGCCCGCTGCCTCCTTCCTTGAGCAGCCCGCGAAGCCCGTCGAGCGTGAAGGTCCCCTGGATAAGGAATCTGGACATAGAGATCACCCCCTCAAAATCGAGCGTAATCGCCGGAGACGTGCCGGCCCACGCCAGGAAGCCGGGGACCAGGTCGGGTTTGTGGTCCGTCCAGGACCCCGGGGGGAAGTCGAGATTGCCGGTACCGGCTGACTGCGGGGTCGCGCATAGCCTCTGCCGGAGCGGGTAGCGATGCGCGATGACCGCTTCCGTGCTCAGCCCACGAACGGTGCGCACGGTCAAGGCGACCGCGCCGATCCTGAGGGAGCGGGGGCTGGAGATCAGCAGGCGGATGTACGAGATCCTGTTCCAGCACGAGGAGATCAAAAGGCTGTTCAACCAGTCCCACCACGGGCAGTCGGGCAGCCAGCCACGGTCGCTGGCCGGGGCGGTCCACGCGTACGCGGACAACATCGACCGTCTCGACGAGTGTGGACCGATGGTCGAGCGGATCGCGCAGAAACACACCAGCCTCAACATCCAGTCCGAGCAGTACCCCTACGTCGGCCGGGCGTTGATCGGCGCGTTGAAAGACGTGCTCGGACAAGCAGCCACCGATGAGGTGATCGCGGCGTGGACGCAGGCGTACGACTTCCTCGCCGACACTGATGCGCCGGGAGCGTGAAATCTACGACCGGCATGCCCGTACGCCCGGCGGTTGGGTGGCCAGGAGTCCGTCGTCCGCAACTACAGCGTCTCCTGCGCACCCGGCCGTGACCACTACCGCATTTCGGTGAAGCGGGAGGATCCTCCGGAGGCCGCGCCGTACGCACCACCCGGCATGGCGTCCAGCTATCTGCACGAGGAAGTGGGTCCGGGCGACGTGATCCAGGTCAGCGCGCCGGCCGGCGACTTCTTCCTCGACGAGGCGTCCCGCCGACCGTTGGTCCTGCTCAGTGGTGGCGTCGGTCTCACGCCGATGGTTTCCATGCTCGAGCATCTGGTCGGCCGCGGGACACCACCCGAGACGTGGTACGTGCACGCCGCACTCGGCGGTCGCCAGCACGCGATGAAACAGCACGTCCGCGACCTCGCCACCGCGAACGGACCGATCCACCCGGTCGTGTTCTACGAGCACCCCGCACCCGAGGACGTGCTCGGCCGAGACTACGACCTGCCCGGCAGGGTCACGATGGATTGGCTCAAGGGCGCCGTTCCGGTCGCCGACGCCCACTTCTACTTCTGTGGCCCCCGCGGCTTCATGCGCATGCTCGCGATCGGCTTGCGCGCCCTGGACGTGCCCGACGAACGTATCAACTTCGAATTCTTCGGACCGGCGGAAGCGCTGTACGCCTGAGCGCCGCGCCCGTGATCGAACACGGCAGGGGCAAGAGGCCCTCTTCTCTAGAGCCGGGTGTGGCAGGACCGGCCGCCTACCAGCCTCTGGCGCGCCACTCCGGCAGCGACGGCCGTTCCGCGCCCAGTGTCGAGTCCTTGCCGTGCCCCGGGTGGAACTCGGTCTCGTCGGGGAACCGGTCGAAGATCTTCGTCGACACGTCGTTGATCAGCGACTCGAAGTTCGCCTTGTCGCCCCACGTGTTGCCGACCCCGCCGGGGAACAGGGCGTCGCCGGTCCAGAGGTGACCGTCGTGGTACAGCGCGATCGACCCCGGTGTATGCCCGACGAGATGGATCACGGTCAGGTCGCAGTCGCCGAGTGAGAAGGTGTCGCCGTCCGCCAAGGTGCCCGTCACGACCGGAATCTCCGCGGCGTCCGCGGCGTGCGCCAGGGATGCCGCGCCAGTCTCCGCGACCACGTCCTCCAAGGCCATCCAGTGATCCTGGTGACGGTGCGTAGTGACAACGGTCGAAATCCCGTTGGAGGACGAGTTGATCAGCTGGAGCAGCCGTTCAGCATCGTTGGCCGCGTCGATCAGGAGGCCCTCGCCGGTGGTCGTGCACCGGAGCAGATAGGCATTGTTGTCCATCGGGCCGACGGACAGCTTGGTGAACGTCAGGCTGCTCATTTCCATGCCTCCAGGCTGGGAAGGTCGCCGGTGGAGCTGGTCAGGCCGGTGCCGTCGCCGCGGCCGGTGAGCCACGCGGCGAGCAGGTGCGCCGGCCCCGTGACCACGGTGTCGCCGTCGACGGACAGCAGCTTGGTGCCGTCGTCGGACACCAGGGTCGCCACGTGCGGGGTGGCGGGGTCGTGCAGGACGCGCCGCGTGAACGAGGCGGGCCAGTGCGCAGGCCCGTACCCGGCGTCCAGGTCGACGTGGTGCAGCTCGACCTCGCAGATGCGGGACCAGACGATCCGGGCGGCCGGCACGGGGCCGGTGGAGCCCCACTCGACCAGCGCGGTCCAGCTCTCCGCGGGCGCCGTGGCGATCGACTCGCGGAGCAGGTCGCAGGCGGTGGTGAGGTCGGCGAGCTGCTCCTCGTGCGGGCGGGCGGCGCCGCCGGTGATGCCCGCCTCGCGCGCCTCCGGGCTCGCATACGCCGGGGTCCGCACCCCCGTCCGAGCCCAGCTCAGCAGGTTGCGGTAGGCGTCGGCGTTGCGGGCGAGGTGGGTCACGACGTGCCCGCGGGTCCATCCGTCGCACCGGGACGGGACGACGAGACCGTTGCCGTCGAGGGTGCGGACCGTGTCGAGCAGCCGGGCGGTGGCGCGGTCGAGTTCGGCACTCAGCACAAGCGGATCAGCCGTCACCGCCCAACCCTACCGCCGCCCCCCGACACAATCAGCGCCACCGCGCAGCGCCACAACAGCGCCGCCGCTGCCAACCGCACCAGCACCGCCGTACCAGCGACATCGCCGCGGGATCAGCGCTGCCGGACGCCCACGGCAGGTGGCAGGTCGCCGGCCGCCCAGTGCAGCTCGTCCTCCCAGTCGGCGACGCTGAGGTCGACATGTTCGAAGCTGAGCCTGGCCCCGATGGGTTTGCCCAGGTAGCCGGCGTACAGGTCGTGCACGGCCACGAGCCGCTGCCCGACGGCGGCGGCGGCAGGATCTTCCGCGGCGGCCGTCCTGACCTCGAGCCGGCCGTAGATGCCCATGTCGGCGTCGGTGCCGCGCTCCTCGACGATGACGTCGAGGATCTCGTCCTCGGCGCCGACGTGGAACCCGTACGAGACACCGGAGAAGGTCAGCCAGAAGCGCATGAGCGAGTCGTCCTGGCCGGGTGAGACGTGCCACTGGACGTCCGCCCGGTCCAAGCGCAGTCCGACGGCGCTGGCCAGCACATGCGAGGGGAGCACGCACCCGACGATAACGCCGATATTCGGTTTCGCGGTGTGGACGCGCTACCTACCGTGGATTTCCGAACACGGGTTCGGAAGGATGTTCATGATTATTGACCTGTCGGCTCTGGGCTGGGACGACGCATACGCCGCGCTGTACTCCGGCCGGTTCGACCAGCCCGGTCAACGACCGGCGCGGGTCAGCCGCGTCGACCGGGGTGTCTGCACCGCGCTCGCCTCCGACGGCCCGCTGCGGGCGAGCCTGTCGGGTGGCCTGCTGGCCCGCGGCGCGGCGGATCCCGAGTCGCTGCCGTGCGCGGGGGACTGGCTCGTCGTGCGGACGTGGCCGGACGGCCGGCTGACCGCCGAAGCGGTGCTGCCCAGACGCACCGCGATCGTCCGTGCGGTCGCCGGCGAGGAGTCCTACGGGCAGGTCCTGGCCGCCAATGTGGACACGGTCGCGGTCGTGGAGCCGATCGACCCGTCGCCGGATCTCGGTCGTATCGAGCGGCTGCTCGCGCTGGCCTGGGAGTCGGGGGCGCGGCCGGTGCTCGTCCTGACCAAATGTGATCTCGCCGCCGACCCCGAGGCCATTGCCGGGCAGATGCCGGGTGGGGTCGAGGTCCATGCCGTCAGCGCCCGCACCGGCATGGGGCTGGACGCGTTGCGCCCGCACGTGGCGCACGGCAGGACGCTGGGCCTGCTCGGGCAGTCCGGCGCCGGCAAGTCGAGCCTGGTCAACGCGCTCGCTGGGGCGCAGGTCATGCAGACGCAGACGTTGCGCGGCGACGGCCGCGGGCGGCACACCACCACATATCGGGCATTGATCCCGATGCCGGGCGGCGGGGCGGTCCTCGACACGCCCGGGGTACGACTCGTCGGCATGTTCGACACCGTGGCGGGTCTCGACCGGGCATTCGCGGACGTGACGCAGCTCGCGACGCTGTGCCGGTTCGACGACTGTCGCCATGGCGAAGAGCCTGGCTGCGCGGTCCGCGACGCGGTGGAGGACGGGGAGCTCAGCCCCCGGCGCTTCGCGAGTTGGCAGAAACTGCAGAAAGAGCAGAAGCTTGCATCGGTACGGCGGCTGAAACGCGAAAGCCGCGACCGGCGACGACTGGCACGCCCGTAGCGGAGGGTTCCCTCGTTCGGGCGCGGAAAATTGTCATACCCCCTGGCTAGAGTTGTCGGCTGGCACCGAGAGGGTGTCCGAACCGGACAAAATCGCTGCTGCCGGACTCTTTGCCGCTGCTGGCGGGCATATTCACTGCCAAGGGGAAGCATGTTGGATCGTCTGATCATCCGTGGCGCTCGGGAGCACAACCTCCGTGACGTCAGTCTCGACCTGCCGCGCGACGCGATGATCGTGTTCACCGGGCTGTCCGGCTCGGGGAAGTCGAGCCTCGCGTTCGACACGATCTTCGCCGAGGGGCAGCGGCGGTATGTCGAGTCGCTGTCGTCCTATGCGCGGCAGTTCCTCGGCCAGATGGACAAGCCCGACGTCGACTTCATCGAAGGACTGTCGCCGGCGGTGTCCATCGACCAGAAGTCGACCTCGCGCAACCCGCGCTCGACGGTCGGCACGATCACCGAGGTATATGACTACCTGCGACTGCTGTATGCGCGCATCGGCGAGCCGCACTGCCCCATCTGCGGCGAGCTGATCACGCGGCAGACCCCGCAGCAGATCGTCGACCGGGTCCTGGCGATGGAGGAGGGGACCCGCTTCCAGGTCCTCGCCCCGGTCGTGCGCGGCCGCAAGGGCGAATACCTCGACCTGTTCCAGGAGCTGCAGTCCAAGGGTTATGCCCGGGCGCGCATCGACGGCGTGGTGCACCCCCTCACCGAGCCGCCGAAGCTCAAGAAGCAGGAGAAGCACACCATCGAGGTGGTCGTCGACCGGCTCTCGGTGAAGCCGACCTCGAAGCAGCGGCTCACCGACTCGGTCGAGACCGCGCTGAAGCTGGCCGCCGGCATCGTCATCCTCGAGTTCGTCGACCTGCCCGAGGGCGACGAGCACCGGGAGCGGCTCTTCTCCGAGCATCTCGCCTGCCCCAATGAGCACCCGCTGTCGATCGAGGACCTCGAGCCCCGGGCGTTCTCGTTCAACGCGCCCTATGGCGCCTGCCCCGACTGCACCGGCATCGGCACCAAGAAGGAGGTCGACCCGGAGCTGATCGTCCCCGACCCGGAGCAGACGCTCCGCGGCGGCGCGATCGCGCCCTGGGCCACCGGCCACACCCTGGAGTATTTCCTCCGCCTGCTGGAGGCGCTCGGGGCGGAGGCGGGCTTCAACCTCGACACCCCGTGGCGGGCGCTGTCCTCGCGGGCGCAGAAGGCGATCATGTATGGGTCGGACGACCAGGTCCACGTCCGCTACCGCAACAAGTACGGGCGGGAGCGCTCCTACTACACCGGCTTCGAGGGCGTGGTGCAGTGGATCGAGCGCCGGCACGCCGACACCGAGAGCGACTGGTCCCGCGACAAGTACGAGGGATACATGCGCGACGTGCCGTGCGGCACCTGCGGCGGGACCCGGCTCAAGCCGGAGATCCTCGCGGTCACCATCGCCGGGCACAGCATCGCCGACATCTGCAACCTGTCCGTCGGTGACTGCGCCGACCTGCTGGGCGCGATGTCCCTCACCGACCGGCAGAAGCTCATCGCCGAGCGGGTCCTGAAGGAGATCAACGCCCGGTTGCGGTTCCTGGTCGACGTCGGCCTCGACTACCTGTCCCTGGACCGCGCGTCGGGCACTCTGTCCGGTGGCGAGGCGCAGCGCATCCGGCTCGCCACGCAGATCGGCTCCGGTCTCGTCGGCGTGCTGTATGTGCTCGACGAGCCCAGCATCGGCCTGCACCAGCGCGACAACCATCGGCTCATCGAGACCCTGACCCGGCTCAAGCGCCTCGGCAACACGCTGATCGTGGTCGAGCACGACGAGGACACGATCCGCACCGCCGACTGGATCGTCGACATCGGCCCCGGCGCCGGCGAGCACGGCGGCCGGGTCGTGCACAGCGGGACCTTCGACGACCTGCTGACCGCGGAGGACTCGGTGACCGGCGCGTATCTGGCCGGGCGGCGCAGCATCCCGACCCCCGAGATCCGCCGCCCCCGCACCCCGGGCCGCGAACTGGTCGTCGTCGGCGCCCGCGAGCACAACCTGCAGAACCTGACGGTGCCGTTCCCGCTCGGGCAGTTCGTCGCCGTGACCGGGGTGTCCGGCTCCGGCAAGTCGACCCTGGTCAACGACATCCTGCACGCGGTCCTGGCCAATGTCGTCAACGGTGCGCGCATGGTGCCCGGCCGGCACACCCGCATCTCCGGGCTCGACCAGGTCGACAAGGTCGTCGGTGTGGACCAGTCACCGATCGGCCGCACCCCCCGCTCCAACCCGGCGACCTACACCGGCGTGTTCGACAACGTCCGGAAGCTGTTCGCCGAGACGACCGAGGCCAAGGTCCGCGGTTATGGCCCGGGCCGCTTCTCGTTCAACGTCAAGGGCGGCCGCTGCGAGGCGTGCGCCGGCGACGGCACGATCAAGATCGAGATGAACTTCCTGCCGGATGTGTACGTGCCGTGCGAGGTCTGCAAAGGTGCCCGGTACAACCGCGAAACCCTTGAAGTGCACTACAAGGGCCGCACGATCGCGGAGATCCTCGACATGCCGATCGAGGAGGCCGCGGGGTTCTTCGAGGCGATCCCGGCCATCCACCGGCACCTGAAGACCCTCAACGACGTCGGCCTCGGCTACGTGCGGCTCGGCCAGCCCGCGCCGACGCTGTCCGGCGGCGAGGCCCAGCGCGTCAAGCTCGCCTCGGAGCTGCAGAAACGCTCCACCGGCCGCACCGTCTACGTGCTGGACGAGCCGACCACCGGTCTGCACTTCGAGGACATCCGCAAGCTGCTGATCGTGCTGCAGAGCCTCGTCGACAAGGGCAACACCGTCATCGTCATCGAGCACAACCTCGACGTGATCAAGTCCGCGGACTGGATCATCGACATGGGCCCCGAGGGCGGCCACAAGGGCGGCATGGTCATTGCCGTCGGCACGCCGGAGGAGGTCGCGGAGATCGCCGAGAGCCACACCGGCCAGTTCCTGCGGCCCGTCCTGGGTCTCAAGGGCGACGTGGGCGACACGTCCCACACCTCGCCCCGTGACACCGCGGCCCGTGACCGGGCGGCCAAGGCCAACGGTCCCGGCGCGGGCACGGCCCGCTCGGGGGCGACGCGCAGGTCCACCGGGGCGCGGACCCGTTCGACGGCGACCACGGTCGAGCCCGACGACCTGCCGACCGCCGACGACCCGGCCCCGGCGGCCACGACCCGCCGCCCCACCAAGGCCGCGGCCGCGAAGGCGACGGTCGCCAAGGCCACCACCCCCGCCAAGAGCACCGCGGCCAAGAGCGCTGCGGCCGGGAGCACCACTGCCAAGGGCGCGGCGGCGGCGAAGGCGAGTCCGGCTGCGGCGGCGCCCGCGAAGCGGGCTCCCGCCAAGAAAGCGGCGGCGAAGGGCTGATCCGTCGTATCGGCGGGCCCCATCCGCACCGGCTGCTGGTGCCGGTGGGGCCCGCCGGCGCGTGCCTGCCGGCGGTGTGGCAGACCGAGGGGCGGGGGAGATCGCGCGCTGCTACGGTGGCCGCTGGCAAGGCCTCACCTCAGGAGGAAGACGTGCCGGTCCAGGACGTGTTCAACCCCTGCTCCGCTCGGCGGACGCTGCTGCTGGGCGCCGGTGCGCTCGGCGTGACGGTGCTGGCGGGTTGCGGCGACGACGAGAAGACCCCGGCCGCCACAGGCAGCCAGGCACCCCCGTCGGCGGCGCCGACCACGGCGGGCAACCCGTTCGACAACACCGCACCCGCGGCCGGCGCCAGCGACGCGGCACCGCCGGCGGACGCGCTCGTGGCCGTGAAGGACGTGCCCGTGGGCGGCGGCGTGATCGCCAAGGACACGATCCTCGTCGTCCAGGCGAAGCAGGGGACGTTCAAGGCGTACCAGGCCAGCTGCCCGCACATGGGGGTCCTCGTCGACCCTCCGACGGCCGGCGCGACGACGATCATGTGCCCGGGCCACAACTCCCAGTTCAAGATCGCGGACGGCAGTCTCGCGCGGGGCCCGGCGACGCGCGGGCTGAGCGGCGTGCCGGTGAAGGTGCAGTCCGGCTACGTCGTGCAGGCCTGAGCCGGGCGCTGTACGTCAGACGATTCGCGAACGGGCCGGTTCACGCGGCGTCGGCTGCTGTGACCTGGGCGTCACCCAAGGTCACGCGCGGGTAACAGATTCTCAGACTTTGTTGAGCATTGAACCGTACGCTCCATGATCTACGTATTTCCTGGCGTAGCCAGCAGGCCAACGACCTTGGAGGAGCCTATGAGTGACACGACTCGCCGCGCGGTGCTCGCCGGAGCGGCCGGAATCACGGCCGTGACGGTGCTCGCCGCCTGTGGAGACGACAGTGACGACAGCGGCTCGACGGGGGACAGCACCGGCGGTGCCGCATCGGGCGTCCTGGCAACCAAGGCCGACATCCCCGTCGGCGGCGGCAAGATCTTCAAGGACGGCGGCGGTGTTGTCGTCACTCAGCCGGAGGCAGGTCAGTTCAAGGCCTTCAGCTCGATCTGCACGCACCAGTCGTGCGTCGTCTCCGACGTCGCCTCCGGTGCCATCAACTGCAAGTGCCACGGCAGTGCGTTCTCCGCGGCGGACGGCTCGGTCAAGAACGGTCCCGCGACCAAGGGCCTGGCCGAGAAGAGCCTGAAGATCGACGGGGACAACATCTCCCTGGCGTAGGGCGGCACAGCCAGACGACACGGAACGGGGCCGGCCGAGAGGGGGCGGCCGACCCTGTTTCTGTCGTACCCCCCGGATAGTCTCGAAGAGTGCCAGATCCGTCCACGTATCGACCCGCGTCCGGGACCATTCCCGACACGCCGGGGGTCTACCGGTTCCGCGATCCGTCGGGCCGTGTCATCTACGTGGGCAAGGCCAAAAGCCTCCGGCAGCGGCTCAACTCGTATTTCGCCGACGTGTGGACCCTGCACGCCCGCACGCAGCAGATGGTCACCACCGCCGCGAAGGTCGACTGGGTTACGGTCGGCACCGAGGTCGAGGCGCTGCAGCTCGAATACAACTGGATCAAGGAGTATGACCCCAGGTTCAACGTCCGCTATCGCGACGACAAGAGCTATCCGTATCTGGCGGTCACCCTCGACGAGGCCTATCCGCGCCTGCAGGTGATGCGCGGCGCCAAGCGCAAGGGCGTGCGCTACTTCGGCCCCTATGCCCACGCCTGGGCGATCCGCGAGACCCTCGACCTGCTGCTGCGCGTGTTCCCGGCGCGGACCTGCTCGTCGGGTGTCTTCAAGCGCGCCGGCCAGATCGGCCGCCCCTGCCTGCTGGGCTACATCGGCAAGTGCTCCGCGCCGTGCGTCGACCGGGTCACCGAGGACGAGCACCGCCGGATCGTCGAGGACTTCTGCGACTTCATGGCCGGCAAGACCGACACCATGGTCAAGCGGCTCGAGCGGGAGATGTTCGCCGCTTCCGACGAGCTCGACTTCGAGCGCGCCGCCCGCATCCGCGACGACCTCGGCGCCCTGCGCCGGGCGGTGGAGAAGCAGGCGGTCGTCCTCGGCGACGGCACCGACGCCGACGTGGTCGCGTTCGCCGACGACCCGCTGGAAGCGGCGGTGCAGGTGTTCCACGTGCGCGGCGGCCGGGTCCGCGGCCAGCGCGGCTGGGTCGTGGAGAAGACCGAGGACCTCAGCGCCGGCGACCTCGTCCACCACTTCTGCAGCCAGATCTACGGTGCCGAGGCCGGCGCCGACCCCGCCGACCTGCCCAAGGAGCTGCTCGTCCCGGAGCTGCCCGCCGACGTCGACGCGCTCGCCGACTGGCTGAGCAACCTGCGCGGCAGCCGGGTGGCGATCCGCGTGCCGCAGCGCGGCGACAAGAAGATCCTCGCCGAGACCGTCGCCCGCAACGCCGAGCAGGCACTCCAGCAGCACAAGCTGCGCCGCGCCGGCGACCTCAGCACCCGCAGCAAGGCCCTGGAGGAGATCGCCGAGGCGCTCGGCATGCAGACCGCCCCGCTGCGCATCGAGTGCTATGACGTCTCCCAGATCCAGGGCACCGACGTCGTCGCCAGCATGGTCGTCTTCGAGGACGGCCTGTCCCGGAAGAGTGAATATCGGCGCTTCGCGGTCAATGGCGCGACCGACGACGTGTCCGCGCTGTCCGAGGTGCTGCGCCGCCGGTTCGCCCGCTATCTCGACGCCAAGGTCGAGATCGACGAGCTCGCCGCCGCCGACCTCACCGCCGGCGACGTGGATCCGTCCCGCCCCGGCATCGACCCGACCACCGGCCGCCCCCGCAAGTTCGCCTATCCGCCGCAGCTGGTCGTCGTCGACGGTGGCCAGCCCCAGGTCAACGCCGCCGCCCAGGTCCTGCTCGACCTCGGCATCGACGACATCACCATCTGCGGCCTGGCCAAGCGTCTCGAGGAGGTCTGGCTCCCCGACGACGAGTTCCCGGTGATCCTGCCCCGCGCCTCCGAGGGCCTCTATCTGCTGCAACGCGCCCGCGACGAGGCCCACCGGTTCGCCATCACCTATCACCGGCAGAAGCGCTCCAAGCGCATGACCACCTCCACATTGGACAACGTGCCCGGCCTCGGCGAGATCCGCCGCAAGGCGCTGCTGCGGCACTTCGGCTCCTTGAAGCGGCTGAAGGCGGCCAGCATCGACGAGATCGCCGAGGTCCCCGGCATCGGCCGCCGCACCGCCGACGCGATCCTCACCGCCCTCAACGGCCCACCCCCCGAGGCGCCACCCTCACCTCGAGCGCTTCCCGCGTCGAGTGCGCTTCCCGCGTCGGGTGCGCCTCCGGCGCCGGGTGCGCTTCCCGTGTCGAGTGCGCCTCCGGCGTCGGGCGCGCTTCCCGCGTCGGGTGCGCTTCCCGCGTCGAGTGCGCTTCCCGCGTCGGGTGCGCTTCCAGTGTCGAGTGCACGTCCGGCGTCGGGTGCCCTTCCCGTGTCGGGTTCGCGTCTGGCGGCCGGCGCGCTGGGCGACGGTTCGCTGCCCGTCGACCTGCCACCGACGGCGGGGGAGCCCGAGGTTCCACTGGGCGCGGATCTTGCCGACCGCGACGGCCCGGTGCTGTCCGGGGAGGACGGCACGGCGGTGTCCAGCAGCGCCGTGCGACCTGACGTACCCAGGGCACCAGCCCCGGGCCCCGACGTCGGCACTCCTGTCATCGTGATCGAGCTCATGCCAGACGAAGCCAGGCCCGCCGACCGTCACCCGGTCAGCACCTCCGCGTCGGCAGCAACCGCGCCGGCAGTAGGTGGGCCGGGAGCATTCGGGCCGGCAACAGTCGCGCCGGGAGCAGTCGCGACGGCGGCAGTCGGGTCAGGAGTAGTCGGGTCAGGAGCAATCGGGTCAGGAGCGGTCGGGGTAGAAGCAGCGGGGCCGGGACCAGCCGGGCCAGGCTCAGTTGGCGCAGGCGGGGCCGCACGCGACGATGCCGCTGCCGGTGTCGACGCCTTCCCTGGCCGCGAGACGCCGAACGCTCCCGGCGCGACGCCGAACGGCTCTGTCGGCAACCCGGAAAAGGTACAAACCGACCGACGTGTCAGACCGGCGGACGGCACGACATAAACTCATCGACGTGGTGAGCGAAGAAGCGCCGGCAGCGCCCGACCGCACGACGACCGACCTGGTCATTGTGACGGGGGTCTCCGGCGGCGGCCGCAGCACGGTCGCCCGGGCGCTGGAGAACGTCGGGTACTACGTCGTGGACAACCTGCCACAGGCGTTGCTGCTCGACATGGCGGAGTTGGCGTTTGCGGCGAGGGGCGCGGCGCGGCGGACCGCGATGGTGCTCGACGTGCGCAGCCATGCCTTCTCCACGGACCTGCCAGGTGCGGTGAAGTCGTTGCGGGAGCGCGGGTTCAACCCACGGATGGTGTTCGTCGACGCCGATGACGAGGTGCTGATCCGGCGGTTCGAGAGCGTGCGCCGCTCCCACCCGCTGCAGGGCGGCGGCCGGCTCTCCGACGGCATCGCCGCGGAGCGCAAGCTGCTGCAGGAGGCCCGCGAGCAGGCCGACGTGCTGATCGACACGAGCCACCTCAACGTCAACCAGCTCCGCGGTCGCATCGAGGAGATGTTCGGCGAGGAAGACACCACCCAGATCCGGGTCACGGTGCTCTCGTTCGGGTTCAAGTACGGCCTGCCACCCGACGCCGACTTCGTCCTCGACGCGAGGTTCCTGCCGAATCCGTACTGGGTGCCGGAGCTGCGCGAGCACACCGGCCGCGAGACCGACGTCAGCCGCTACGTGCTCGGCCAGCGGGGCGCGGTCACGTTCGTGGAGACGTATGCCCGGCTGATCAACGCCACGGCGCCCGGGTTCGAGCGTGAGGGCAAGCGCTACCTCACGATCGCGGTCGGCTGCACCGGCGGCAAGCACCGCAGCGTCGCGATCGCCGAGGAGCTCGCACGCCGCCTGCGCGAGATGCGTCTCGCCGCCGCCCCGCAGCACCGCGACCTGGGGCGCGAATGAGTGTTGCGCGGCGCCGCGAGAACGGCGCGGCAATCGACCACGGCACCGCGGCCAAAGGCCACGGCACCGCAGCCGAGGGCAACGGCGCAAGGGCTCAAAGCCACGGCACCGCGGCCGAGGGCAACGGCGCAAAGGCCAAAAGCTACGGCACGGCGGCCGAGGACCAAGCGACGCCGGCCGGGCGGCGTCCGGTCCGGGTCGTTGCGTTCGGCGGTGGGCACGGCCTGTCCGCGTCCCTGCGGGCGCTGCGGCTCATCCACCAGGACACGCCGCTGGACATCACCGCCGTCGTCACCGTCGCCGACGACGGGGGATCCAGCGGGCGGCTGCGCGCGACCCGCGACATCCTGCCGCCCGGTGACCTGCGGCAGGCACTCGCCGCGCTCGCCGACGAGGAGGCGATCGCCGAGGTGTTCCAGCACCGGTTCGGCGGTACCGACGACCTCACCGGGCATCCCGTCGGCAACCTCGTGCTGTGCGCGCTGATGGAGCTCGCCGGCGACCCGGTCGTCGCGCTGGACCAGGCGGCGGAGATGCTCCGTTGCGACGGGCGGGTGCTGCCCATGTCGCGGCAGCCGCTGCACATCGAGGCGGACCTGTCGGAAGGTGGCGAGGTCGTCACGGTGCGCGGTCAGCACGCCGTCGCCGTCACCCTCAAGACGATCGACCGGGTCCGGTTGGTGCCCGCGGCGCCCGCGGCCTGCGTCGAGGCGGTCCAGGCGACCACCGGCGCGGACTGGCTGCTGTTCGGGCCCGGGTCGTGGTTCACCAGCGTAATTCCGCATCTGCTGGTGCCGGAACTCGCCGCAGCGATCTCCATGAGTGCGGCAAAGCGCCTGGTCACGCTCAACCTGGCACCCGACAGTGAAACGGCTGGATTGACCCTGCCGGAACACCTTGCCGCCCTGCGTCGTTATCTACCTGGGCTGCACGTCGATGTAGTTCTTGCCGACGGGAAAGCCGTAGGCGACCCCGAACCGGTCCATCGTGCGGCAGAATCGCTGGGTGCCCGTCTGGTGCTCGCGCCGGTGGCCGTCGCGGACGGAGCACCGCTGCACGACCCGCACGCGCTGGCCACAGCCTTGGAACCACTGCTGAGCAGCACGACCGACAGTTCGATTGAGCCCCGCGAGGTGACGACAGAATGGCGATGACCGCTGCGGTCAAGGACGAGCTGAGCAGGGTGGACGTAGCCAAACCCTGCTGCCGGCGCGCCGAGATGGCCGCGCTGCTCCGCTTCGCGGGCGGATTGCACATCGTCTCCGGGCGGGTGGTCGTCGAGGCCGAACTCGACACCAACGCCGCCGCCCGCCGGCTGCGACGGGAGGTTTCCGAGGTCTACGGGTATCAGAGCGAGATTCACGTCCTTGCCTCCGGTGGCCTGCGCAAGGCCAGCCACTTCATCGTGCGGGTGGTCAAGGACGGCGAGGCCCTCGCGCGGCAGACCGGCCTGCTCGATGTCCGTGGCCGGCCCGTCCGTGGCCTGCCGCCGCACGTCGTGTCGGCCAACATGTGCTGCGCCGTCGCGGCGTGGCGTGGCGCGTTCCTGGCACACGGCTCGCTGACCGAGCCGGGCCGCAGCTGCGCGCTGGAGATCACCTGCCCGGGCCCCGAGGCCGCGCTGGCGCTTGTCGGCGCCGCCCGGCGCATCGGCATCACCGCGAAGGCCCGCGAGGTCCGCGGCGTCGACCGGGTCGTGGTCAAGGACGGCGACGCGATCGCCGCGCTGCTCACCCGGATCGGCGCGCACCAGAGCGTCCTCACGTGGGAGGAACGCCGGGTCCGCCGCGAGGTCAGGGCCACCGCCAACCGCCTGGCCAACTTCGACGACGCCAACCTGCGCCGCTCCGCCCGCGCCGCGGTTGCCGCCGCCGCCCGCGTCGCCCGCGCCATGGAGATCCTCGCCGACAACGCCCCCGAACACCTGTTCAGCGCCGGCACCCTGCGCCTGGAGCACCGGCAGGCGTCCCTGGAGGAGCTCGGTGCCCTCGCGGACCCGCCGCTCACGAAGGACGCGATCGCCGGACGCATAAGGCGTCTCCTCGCCCTCGCCGACAAGCGCGCCCGCGACCTCGGGATCCCGGACACCGAATCCGCCGTCACCCCGGAGATGCTGGTCAGTTAGCCCATCCATGCGGGCTCCGGTCCGTCGAGGTCAAGGTCCGGAGCTCCCGTCAGCCACCGGTCAGGCCTTGACGGCCTTCCCTGCCATGTCCGCGTGCAGTTGCGCCGCCACGACCTGCGGTCGTGACAAGCCCGCGGCCGTGGCCGGCCGCGCCGCGACCTCAGGCGGCCGGCGCCCGGGCGGGTCGCCGGCACGTCCGGGTGCCCGGTGGCCGGTCGGGGGAAAACCGGAGCCGGGCTGTGTGCTCAGACACCCCGGCGCCAGTCCGGCGGCCCCAAGGCGATAGGGTTTTCCTGTTCGGCGACGAAGCCGTCCGTATGCCGCTCCACGCGGCCGCTCCCCGCTCATGGGCCTCAGCGATCAGGCCCCCGACCGGGCGAGCCATGATCACTCACGGGCGACCGGCATCGGCAACGGCCGGCCGCGACGAGGCGAGGAGATGTGTCGAAGTGACCATCCGGGTTGGCATCAACGGCTTCGGCCGCATCGGCCGCAACTTCTTCCGTGCGGCGCTGGCCAAGGGCGCTGACATCGAGGTTGTGGGCGTCAATGACCTCACCGACAACGCGACGCTGGCGCACCTGCTCAAGTACGACAGCATCCTGGGCCGCCTGCCCTACGAGGTGAAGGCGACCGCAGACGAGATCACCGTCAACGGCAAGACGTTCAAGGCGCTCGCCGAGCGTGACCCGTCGAAGCTGCCGTGGGGCGACCTGGGCGCCGACGTCGTCATCGAGTCGACCGGCATCTTCACCGACGCCGACAAGGCCAAGGTCCACGTGGCCGCGGGCGCGAAGAAGGTCATCATCTCGGCGCCGGCCAAGGGCGAGGACTTCACGGTCGTCCTGGGCGTCAACGAGGACAAGTACGACGCCGCGAACCACACCATCATCTCCAACGCGTCGTGCACCACGAACTGTCTTGCGCCGATGGCCAAGGTCATCAACGACACGTTCGGCATCGAGCGTGGCCTCATGACCACGATCCACGCCTACACGCAGGACCAGAACCTGCAGGACGGCCCGCACAAGGACCTGCGTCGCGCCCGCGCCGCCGCCCTGAACATCGTGCCGACCTCGACCGGTGCCGCGAAGGCCATCGGCCTGGTGCTGCCGGAGCTCAAGGGCAAGCTGGACGGCTACGCGCTGCGGGTGCCGATCCCCACCGGCTCCGCCACCGACCTGACCGTCACCGTCGGTCGCGAGACCACGGTCGACGAGGTCAACGCCGCGGTCAAGGCCGCCGCCGACGGCCCGCTCAAGGGCATCCTCGTCTACACCGAGGACCCGATCGTCTCCAGCGACATCGTCACCGACCCGGCGTCGTGCATCTTCGACGCGGGCCTCACCAAGGTGATCGGCAACCAGGTGAAGGTCGTCGGCTGGTACGACAACGAGTGGGGCTACAGCAACCGTCTCGTCGACCTCGTCACGCTGGTGGGCACCGGCCTGTGAAGACGCTCGACGACCTCCTGAGCGAGGGCGTCAAGGGTCGGCGCGTGCTGCTGCGCGCCGACCTGAACGTCCCGCTCGACGGAGACAAGATCACCGACGACGGGCGCATCCGGGCGGTCCTGCCGACGCTCAACGCGTTGCGTGAGGCCGGCGCGCGGGTCACCGTCGTGTCGCACCTGGGCCGCCCGAAGGGCGAGCCCGACCCGAAGTACACGCTGCAGCCGGTCGCGAACCGTCTGGGCGAGCTGCTGGGCAAGCCGGTCGCGTTCGCCACCGACACCGTCGGCGAGAACGCGCAGGCCGCCGTCGCCGGGCTCGGTGACGGTGACGTGGCGCTGCTGGAGAACCTGCGCTTCAACAAGGGTGAGACCAGCAAGGACGAGGCCGAGCGCGGCGAGTTCGCCGGGCAGCTGGCCCAGTTCGCCGACGTCTACGTGGACGACGCCTTCGGTGCCGTGCACCGCAAGCACGCCAGCGTGTTCGACGTGGCGGCGCTGCTCCCGCGGTACACCGGCGGCCTGGTCCAGCGCGAGCTCGATGTGCTGTCGAAGCTCACCGGCGACCCTGAGCGGCCGTATGTGGTGATCCTGGGCGGCTCGAAGGTCTCGGACAAGCTGGCCGTGATCGAGGCGCTCCTGCCGAAGGTCGACAAGCTGCTCATCGGCGGCGGCATGTGCTTCACCTTCCTCAAGGCCCAGGGCCACGAGGTCGGCAAGAGCCTGCTGCAGGACGAGATGGTCGGCACCTGCGCGGACCTGCTCGCCCGTGGCGGCGACAAGATCGTGCTGCCGGTCGACGTGGTGACCGCGGACAAGTTCGCGGCCGACGCGAAGACGCAGACCGTCGCCGCGGACGCGATCCCGGCCGAGGAGCTCGGCCTGGACATCGGCCCCGAGTCGGTGGCGCTGTTCGCGCAGGCCGTCGAGTCCGCGAAGACCGTGTTCTGGAACGGCCCGATGGGCGTCTTCGAGCTGGCGCCGTTCGCGGCCGGCACCCGGGGCGTCGCTGAGGCGATCACCAAGATCGACGGTTTCAGCGTGGTCGGCGGCGGTGACTCGGCCGCGGCCGTGCGCGCGCTCGGCATCCCCGAGGACGGGTTCAGCCACATCTCGACCGGTGGCGGTGCGTCCCTGGAGTTCCTCGAGGGCAAGGCCCTGCCCGGCATCACCGCACTGGAGGGCTGAGCCATGGCCGACGTCAAGAAGACCGAGGCAACCGGGCGCAGGCCGCTCATGGCCGGCAACTGGAAGATGAACCTCAACCACCTCGAGGCCATCTCCCTGGTGCAGAAGCTGGCGTTCAGCCTGAACGAGGCGCAGCTGGAGGCCGTCGAGGTCGTCGTGCTGCCCCCGTTCGTCGACATCCGCAGCGTGCAGACGCTGACCGACGGCGACAAGCTCAACATCGGCTACGGCGCGCAGGACCTGTCCCCGCACCCCTCCGGGGCGTACACGGGCGACATCTCCGGCGCGATGCTGGCGAAGCTGGGCTGCCAGTATGTCGTCGTCGGGCACTCGGAGCGCCGCCAGTACCACAACGAGGACGACCAGCTCGTCAACGCCAAGGTGAAGGCGGCGCTGAGCAACGGCATCGCCCCGATCCTCTGCGTCGGTGAGGGCCTCACGGTCCGGGAGGCCGGCGAGCACGTGGGCTACACGCTCGCGCAGCTCGACGCGGCGCTCGAGAAGATCAAGACCGACGAGGTCGAGAAGATCGTCGTGGCCTACGAGCCGGTCTGGGCGATCGGGACCGGCAAGGTCGCGACCCCGGAGAACGCGCAGGAGGTCATCGGCGCGATCCGGACCCGCCTCGCGGAGAAGTACACCGGCGGCACCGCCGACCGGATCCGCATCCTGTACGGCGGCTCGGTCAAGCACGACAACGTCGCGGCGATCATCGAGCAGCCCGACATCGACGGCGCGCTCGTCGGTGGCGCCAGCATCGACGCCGAGGGCTTCGTCCGCATTTGTCGCCTCGGCAAGTAAGCATCACGTAGTCGCGGTAAAACGCAGCGTCGCGCGGCCCTGACCAGGGCCGCGCGACGCTGTTTTGTGTCCCACCCCGCGTTCCGTACGGCATGAACGCCGCCTAAAGTGGCCTGGTCCGCAGCCCCTACACCGGGTTGCCGGACACGCCCGCGCACAGCGAGGGCTGGTATCCGCGAACGCCGCGGGACAGAGCCAGGGCCACCCGCCACGAACGGGTCGACCATGACGAGTGGGGACGAGCATGCTCGACAAGCGTTTCGTTGCACCCTTGGTTGTTCTGTCGTTGCTGGCGGCGGCGGGCTGCAGCGATGCCGGCGCCGAGAACCAGCCGCAGCCGCCGAAGACCGGCGGGACCATCCGCGTCATCGTGAGCGCCAAGCCGGCCCACCTGGACCCGCAGCGCATCGCGACCGCGACCGAGGCCAACATCAGCCGCCTCACCACCCGGACCCTCACCACGTTTCGCTCCGAGCCCGGCGAGGCCGCCAGCGAGATCGTCGGTGACCTGGCCACCGACGCCGGCCGCCCCAGCGAGGGCAACCGCGTCTGGGACTTCCAGCTCAAGGACGACATCCGCTGGGAGGACGGCTCCCCGATCACCTGCGCCGACGTGAAGTACGGCGTGGAGCGCAGCTTCTCCAGCCTGTTCTCGGTCGCCCAGCCGTACGCGAAGACGTACCTGGCCGGCACCGACAACTACGCGGGCCCGTTCGTCGGCGGCAACAACAACGGCAAGGGCCTGCAGTCCGTGCAGTGCGTCGACAACCGCAACATCAAGTTCACGCTGTCCCAGCCGGTCGGCGACTTCGGCTACACCGCCGCCATGTCCGTGTTCGCGCCGGTCCTCGCCAAACAGGACACCAAGGGCGAATACGACAAGAAGCCGTTCTCCAACGGGCCCTACAAGCTGCAGGAGAACACCGACCAGCAGCTCGTCTACGTGCGCAACCAGTACTGGGACCGCAAGACCGACAGCGTGCGCAAGGCGTACCCCGACAAGATCGTGATCGAGGCGAACGGCGACCTGCCGACCGTCACCTCGAACCTGATCCAGAGCGAGGGCGACTGGGCCGAGGCGATCGACCTGGACAAGAACGTCGCGCCGAACTTCGTGCAGCAGGTCGTCAACGACCCCGCCCTGTCCGGACGCGCCGTCCAGGGCAGCTACGGCGGCATCCGGTACCTGTCGCTCAACACGAAGCGGATGCCCGAGCTGGACTGCCGGCGAGCCCTGGTCTTCGCTTTCAACAAGCGCAAGTTCCGCGCGGCGCTCGGCGGCTCCGTCTTCGGCGAGTACGCCAACACGATGATCGCCAAGCAGCTGAAGGCCCACAAGGACTTCGACCTGTACGACAGCACCGCCAACGTCGAGGGCAAACCCGACGTGGCGATGAAGCTGATGGACGACCAGCGCAACAAGGGCAAGCCGTGCGCCACGACGCTCACCCTGGCGATCCCGGAGCAGAAGGACATCCGCCGTCTGGCCGCGACCATGGTCGAGACGTACCAGCAGATCGGCATCCAGATCAAGGTCAACGGCATCGACCCGGAGACGTACTTCGACGTCATCGGCAACCCGGCCAACACCAACGACCTGCTGTGGGCCGGCTGGATCCCCGACTGGGCCAACGGCTCGGCCGTCATTCCGCCGCTGTTCGACGGCCGCCTGATCCCGACCAAGGCCAACGCGACCAACAACCAGAACTACGCGCTGCTCAACGACCCCGAGATCAACAACGACATCAGCGCGGCCCTGGAGGAGTCGGTGCCGGAACGGCAGTACCTGCTCTGGGGCGAGCTCGACGAGAAGATCGCCAGCCGGGCCGTCGCGATCCCGATCATCTACATGAAAGCCCTGCGGATGTCCGGCACGAAGGTCCGCGGCGGCTTCATCCACCCCCAGTTCGGCCAGCCCGACCTATGTGCCGTGGGCCTCGCGTAGTTCACCCTGCGTGGTCCAGTAAGCTGGCGTCTGTTTTGCGATAATGGCACTCCCCGCCTGACCGCCCACCGAGAGGACGACCGCGCCATGACGGCGTTCGCCTACACCCTGATCGTGCTGCTCATCGTCACGAGCGTGCTGCTCACCATGCTCGTCTTGCTGCATCGCGGCAAGGGCGGTGGCCTCTCGAGCATGTTCGGCGGCGGCGTCTCGTCCAGCCTCGCCGGCTCGTCGGTCGCCGAGAAGAACCTCGACCGCTACACGCTGCTGGTCGGCATCATCTGGTTCGCGTGCATCGTTGGACTTGGCCTCTGGCTGAAAGTTGTCCAAAACACTGGTGCCTGAGCACGCTCCGCGTTCTACACTCATGCGCGCGGTCCGTTCGACGGGCCGCGCGCAGGTGTTTTTCGCCCACACTCCTGCCTCCGCACGACGTCGCACCCCCCGACGAACAGGAGCGAGCAGCCGTGGCAGCTGGTAACGCCATCCGCGGGACCCGAGTCGGTTCCGGCCCCATGCGTTGGGCCGAACGCGGTGAACAGGCCCCCCGCCGCAGCATCACCTATTGGTGCGCCAACGGGCACATGACTGAGCCCGCCTTCGCCGCCGAGATCACACCCCCGGCCACCTGGGACTGCCCCCGGTGCGGACTGCCGGCAGGCCAGGACGAACAGGCCCCGCCGGAGCGTCCACGCACCGAGCCGTACAAGACCCACCTGGCCTACGTGAAGGAGCGCCGCTCCGAAGAGGACGGCGAGGCGATCCTGGCCGAGGCCCTGGCCCGCCTCCGCCAACGCCGCAACTGACCGTCGCGTCGCGGCCCGCCCTCGCTCCTTGATCGACAGCACTTCGCGGCGGCGCGGGCCGCTGAGCGCCGTTTCGGCGCGGCCAGTGATGCCCCGGCTCTTGGCGTGCCGTGACTGGTGCGCGGGCCGCTGAGCACCGTTCGCCCCGGCCGGCGGTGGTGCGGAGTTCTTGCGCGCCGTGACAGACGCGGGCGGGCGGTTCGGCGCGGTTTCGGCGTGCGGCCCGTCCTGCGCTGATCTCGCGCCTGGCCGTCCTGCGCTGACCTCGCGCCTGGCCGTCAGGCCGCGTCCCCTGGCCTGGCCGTCCGGCCATGTCTCGGTCTGGCCGCCGGCCGCGTCCTGGCCGTCCGGCCGTGTCTCGGCATGGCCGCAACCTGGCCTTGCGACAACCCGAAGGATCCTCGGTGCCAGACTCCGGGAAATCCTTCGGGCTGTCGTGCCGGCGCGTGATGCCCGGCGGAAGCCGCCATCGCGCGAAGCGTGGCGCCGCTGTCCCTGCCGATCGCGCCCCGAGCTCGCCGCCGAGGTTGCCGAGGTTAAGGCCGTGCGGGGAGAGACTCCGTGGCCTCGGTGTCGACGAGCCACAAGGTCCGGTCCCGGCCGTGCACCTTCGCAGCCGGCAGCGTGGCGGGGGAGCCGGTCAGGGCCTCCCGCACCGCGTCCGCCTTGCCGGAGCCCGACGCGAGCAGCCACACCTCAGCCGCCGTGTTGAGCGTCGGCAGGGTGAGCGTGAGCCGGACCGGTGGCGGTTTCGGGCTGTCGTGCACGTCCGCGACCGTCCGCGGGTCGGCGCCCACGGGGTGGCCCGGGAAGACCGACGCCACGTGCCCGTCCTCCCCGACACCCAGCAGCACGACGTCGAACCCAGCACCGCCAGCAGCGCCGCCCGCGGTGTCGAGCTCCGCCGCGTACGCCGCCGCAGCCGCGGCGGCATCGGTGCCGTGCGGGCCGTCCGACGCGGGCATCGGGTGCACCCGCGCCGGGTCGACCGGCAGCGCCGCCAGGAAGGCGTCGCGGGCCTGGGTCTCGTTGCGGTCGGGGTCGCCGGACGGCAGGAACCGTTCGTCGCCCCACCAGAAGTCGACCCGGGACCAGTCGACGGCGTCGCGGGCCGGGTTGTCGCGGACCGCGGCGTAGATCTGGGCGGCGATGCGGCCGCCGGTGAGGACGAGGGACGCGACGCCCCGCTCCGCCTGCGCATCCGTGAGCCGGACGATCAGGCGGGCGGCAACGGCGGCCGCGAGCAGCTTGGCGCCGTCGTGGACGACGACCGTCTGGGAGGTCATGACGGGACAGGCTCCAGCGAAGGGGGAGTGGCCTCCGGACGCTCGGCGAGCGCCGGGTCCTTCCAGATGTGCACGCGCGGCGCGAGCCGCTCGTCGAGGGCGCGCCGGCCGGTCGCGGCCGCGAGCGCCGCGGCGTACGGCTGGTCGGGGTCGAGCCGCCGCAGCTCCTCGGCGAGCTCCTCACCGAGGGGCCGGCGGCTCAGCGGCAGGATCCGGTCGGGCTGGCCGGTGCGCTGCAGGGTGGCGATGCCGGCGTTGAGGTCGCGGACGAGGTTCATGGTGCTGCCGTCGGCGAGCTCCAGCTTCACCGCCTCCATGATCTTGCCGGTGCCCGTGTGGCGGGTCGGGTGGACGCCCAGGCGGGCCTCGAGCCAGCCGCCGAGCAGCGGTGCCGTCGGGTCGGTGTCCGGGGCGATGATCTCGACCGCGGTGACGCCGACCCGGGTGGCGTCGAACGCGCCGGCAAGGAGCGTGCGCCACGGGGTGATGCGCGACCACGACAGGTCGGTGTCGCCGGGCACGTAGTCGTCGGCGCGGACGCGCAGGTTGCCGACGGGGTCGGCGGCTTGGGCGCTGTCGGTGATGCGGCGGTCCGCGACGACGCCGAGCGGGTCATACGCGATCCGCTCCGGCGGGGCGCACTGCCACCACGTCACCACCGGCACGTCCGGGGCGAGCAGCGGCATGACGACCGACTCGGCGTGCAGCGCCAGGCGGCCCTGCATGCGCATGACGACCGCCTCACACGGGCCGAGCCGGCCCCCGACGACGATCTCCGCATCGAGGCGGGACCGCTGCTGGGTGACGTCGGCGCGCACGATGATGAGCAGCCGGCACGGGTGCGCGGACGCGGCGATGGTCGCGGCCGCCTCCGCCTCCCGGACCTGGCGTTCGTCGACGACGGCGACGAGCGTGAGGGCGAGGCCGCTGGTGAGCCCGCCGGCGCTGCGCCGCTCGTTGGCGAGGGCCTTCACAACCTCGATGCCGGTGGTGTCCCAAAGTCCGATCATGGTGATGATCCCCCCACTAGGCCCGGCGCCAGGCGCGGCCCTCGCGGGCCAGCATCTCGTCAGCTGCTCGCGGACCCCACTCGCCCGCGCGGTACGGCTCAGGCGTCGAACCCGTCCACGCCTCCTCGAGCGGGTCGATGACGTTCCAGCTCGCCTCGACCTCGGCCGAGTCGGGGAACAGTGTCTTGTCGCCGACGAGGACGTCGAGGATGAGCCGCTCATACGCCTCGGGGCTGGCGTCGGTGAACGCCTCGCCGTATTGGAAGTCCATCGCGATGTCGCGGACCTCCATCGTGGTGCCGGGGACCTTCGAGCCGAACTTGAGCATCACGCCCTCGTCGGGCTGGACGCGGATGACCAGCTGGTTGTGCCCGAGCATCTCCACGTCCGTCTGGTGGAACGGCAGGTGCGGGGCCTTCTTGAACGAGATCGCGAGCTCGGTGACGCGGCGCGGCATGCGCTTGCCGGCCCGGACGTAGAACGGCACCCCGGCCCAGCGACGGTTCTGGACGCCGAGGCGCATCGCTACGTACGTCTCCGTCTTCGACTCCGCGGGAACGTCCTTCTCCTCCAGATAGCCGGGGACGCGCTCGCCCGCCACCCAGCCGGTCAGGTACTGCCCGCGCACCGTGTTGGTAAACACGTCCGTGGGCACCGTGATCGCGTTGAGCACCTTGAGCTTCTCGGTGCGGATCGCGCTCGCGGAGAACGCCGTCGGCTCCTCCATCGCGACCAGGGCCAGCAGCTGCATCAGGTGGTTCTGCACCACGTCGCGGGCGGTGCCGACGGTGTCGTAGAACCCGGCGCGGGTGCCGATGCCGACGTCCTCGGCCATCGTGATCTGCACCGAGTCGACGTAGTTGGAGTTCCACACCGGCTCGAACAGGTTGTTCGCGAAGCGCAGCGCCAGGATGTTCTGGACCGTCTCCTTGCCGAGGTAGTGGTCGATGCGGAACACGTCCTGCGCGGTGAACGCGTCGTCGACGAGGTCGTTGAGCTGCCGGGCCGAGGTCAGGTTGTAGCCGAACGGCTTCTCGACCACGACGCGCCGCCAGCCGCCGGACTTCGCGTTGTCGGACATGCCGGTGCGCTCGAGCTGCTTGAGCACGACCGGGAACGCCGACGGCGGGATCGACAGGTAGAACGCCGCGTTGCCCGGGATGCCGGACTCTTCGTGCAGGTCGTCGAGGGTCTGCGCCAGGTGGTCGAACGCCGCGTCGTCCTCGAACGAGCCGGGCACGAACTTGATGTTGCCGGCGAGGCGGGCCCAGACCTCCTCACGCCACGCGGTGCGGGCGCCGCTCTGGGCGGCCTTGCGGGCGAGGTCCTCGAAGTCGCCGTCGCCCCAGTCGCGCCGGGCGAAGCCGAGCACGGCGAAGCTCGGCGGCAGGAGTCCCCGGTTGGCCAGGTCGTAGACCGCCGGGATGAGTTTCTTGCGGGCAAGATCACCGGTGACACCGAAGATGACCAGCGCACATGGCTCGGGAATCCGAGGCAGTCGCCGGTCCTGCGGGTCCCGCAAGGGATTGGTCATCACACTCACCCTCCGAGGGCGGCCAACAATTGGTCGATACCGGAATTCCGGTCGGTCAGGTGCAGTCGGAGCAGCGGCACGCCCCGGTCGAGCAGGGCCTGACGGTCGTCGGCGGCCTCAGCGGCCTGGAGGTCGCCGAACGTGTAAGGGCGCCCGGGGACCCGCAGGTCCTCCGGGACGGCACCGGTGATCTGGATCGTCGTTGCAGCAGGTGTACCGCCGGCGCCTCCGACGCCCGTAGCGGGCTGGACGGGTGCCCCGCCCCAGGCGAACGTCACGGCCCGGTTGACCCGGCCGGCAAGTCCGGTGCGCACCGCGAGGGCAGCGGCGTCAGCGGTCCGGTCGAGGTGCGCGTGCACCGCCAGGGTCGCCCCGGGAGGCACGGCCCGCGCGAACTCGTCCAGGGCCCCGATCAGGGTCGTCGCCGTGACGGCGCCGTGGACCTCGACAGCCCCGTCGACGAACGCGGGCGCCTGCGGCGGCAGCCCGGTGTCGAGCACCCGCAGGACGCCCTCCGGGGAGGAGGACCCGCCGGTGCCGGTGGGAGCGGCCGGGTCGATGAGGCCGGCGACGGTGAGCGCCTGCTCCCAGGCAAGGAGCTGGGCGCCGAGCGGCCCGTTGACGGCGAGGTCGGGGGCGATGCCACCACCGGGCATGACCCCGGAGACCAGGGCCCCGCCGACGGTCACGCTGAGCACGTCCGGCCCTTCGTGCCCCCAGCTGCTCGGCGTCTCCAGCACGACCGGGACGGCCCGCGACCCGGCGGTGGTGAGCAGGTCCGCGATCCATTCGCCGAGCCCGACGATCCCGCTGCCGTCGGGGGCGAGGGCGAGCTTGTCCCGTCCCGCGGCGACGGCGGCGGCAAGGGCGGCCCCGAGCGCGGCGGCCGGCCGCTCGAACTGCTCCGCGGGGAGGGCCTCGCCGATCGGCGCGGACGGGGCCGGGATGAAGCCGGTGGGCGTGGACAGCGCCGGGGCGAAGCCGGTGCCGGTGGGCGCGGGCAGGGCCGGGGTGAAGCCGGTGGCCGGCAGCGCGAACCCGGCCGGCGCCGACCTGCGTCGCGGCGGCTCGGCCAGCGCGAACGCCTGCTCGACCAGGTCGCCGATGTCGGCGCCGGCGAGCCCGGCGGGCACCAGCGAATGCGCGGACAGCGCGCCCGGCTGGGCGAGGAACAGCTGCGCGCCCATCTCGAGGGCGATCGTCGCGAGCGGCGAGCCGGGGACGGCGACGAAGACGAACCGGCGGTCGACGTCCTGGATCCCGTGGTCCTCGAACGCCTGCAGATAGGCCCGCCGGTGGCTGTCGGTCGCCAGCGACGTCGAGGTGGGTGAGGTCGAGGTCAGCACGACCACGGTGCGCTGCAGGCGGTCGGCGACGGCGGTGGCGACGCCGTGCGGGTCGGTGCCGGAGAGGACCGTGAGCGGCACGCCGAGGGTGCGGGTGATCGCCTCGGCGGCGCGGGCGGTGGGGGCCGCGGCGTCACCGTCGGCGAGGACGACGCGGTCGAGGCCGAGGGCCCGCAGCTCCGCCCGGAGCGCGGTCACCCGGGGCATCACGTCATAGTCGGGGGACCAGTCGGGGAGACCGGGTAGGGCACGGGTGCCGATCCCACCGGCGACGGCCGCGGCGCCGAACACCGTGAGCCCGGCCGCCGCGGTGACGTCGTCGAGAAGATCAGACACCCGCACCCTCCATAGATGACCGGCCAGTTGACCAGCCTACTGAAACCGCGAGCCCTACTTGGCGGCTTCGAGCGCCGACCGGACGGTCTCGATCATCTCGTTGCCGCTGACGCTGAACTTCTCGACGCCTTCGCGCTCGAGCACCTGCACGACGTCGTCGTAGTCGATGCCAATGGCCGCGAGGGCGTCCATGACCTGCCGCGCCTCCGCGTAGGAGCCGGTGATCGCGTCGAGGCGAACCTCGCCGTGGTCGGCGAACGCGTGGATGACCGACTCGGGCATCGTGTTGACCGTGCCGGGCGCCACGAGCTCCTCGACGTAGATGACGTCGCGGTATTCGGGGTTCTTCGTCGACGTCGACGCCCACAGCGGCCGCTGCGGGTGCGCGCCGGCGTCGGCGAGGGCCTGCCAGCGCTCGGTGGAGAACAGCTCCTCGTACTTCTGGTACGCGAGCTTCGCGTTGGCGATCGCGGCCTTGCCCTTGAGCGCCTTCGCCTCCTCGGAGCCGATCTTGTCGAGCCGCTTGTCGTATTCGGTGTCGACGCGCGACACGAAGAACGACGCGACCGAACCGATCTTGGACAGGTCGTGGCCGTTGGCCTTCGCCTGCTCGAGGCCGGCGAAGAACGCGTTCATGACGGCCTCGTAGCGCTCCAGGGAGAAGATCAGGGTCACGTTGACGCTGATGCCCTCGGCGAGCACGGCGGTGATCGCCGGCAGGCCTTCCTTGGTTGCTGGGATCTTGATGAACAGGTTGGGCCGGTCGACGAGCCACCACAGCGCCTTCGCCTCGGCGATGGTGCGGTCGGTGTCGGCGGCGAGGCCCGGGTCGACCTCGATGGAGACCCGGCCGTCGATGCCCTTGCTGGCGTCGGCGGCGGGGTGCATGACGTCGCAGGCCCAGCGCACGTCATACGTCATGAGCATGCGCATCGCCTCGTTGACCTGCGCGTCGCGCAGGGCGAGGTCCTTGACCTGGTCGGCGTAGTCCTCGGCGGAGGACAGCGCCTTGGCAAAAATGGTGGGGTTGGTGGTGACGCCCACGACGTGCTGCTCACGGCGCAGCTTGTCGAGGCCGCCACCACTCAGCCGCTGGCGGGAGAGGTCGTCGAGCCAGACCGCCACACCCGCGGCGGAGAGCTCGGCCAGCCGATCGGAACTCATCGCTTTGCTCCTCTTACTCAGGTACCGGTGGCTCAGCTACCGGTGGTGGTGCCGGTGATCTCGCCGACCTTGGCGAGCGAGGCGTGCGCGGCCGCGACGACCTTGTCGACGGTGAAGCCGAACTGCTCGAACAGCACCGTGTGGGGGGCGCTCGCGCCGTAGTGCTCGATGCTCACGGCCACGCCGTGGTCGCCGAGGATGTGCTGCCACGACATGGCGATGCCGGCCTCGACGGTGACCTTGGCCTTGACCCCGGTCGGGAGGACCTTGTGGCGGTATGCCAGGTCCTGCTCCATGAACCACTCCTGGCAGGGCATCGACACGACGCGGGTCGGGGTGCCCTCCGCCTCGAGACGCTGCTGCGCGCCGACGGCCAGCTGCACCTCGGAGCCGGTCGCGATGATGATCACCTGCGGCTGGCCGTTGGAGGCGTCCTTGAGGATGTAGCCGCCCTTGGCGGTGCCCTCCGCCGACGCGTATTCCGTGCGGTCGAGGGTCGGCAGGTTCTGCCGGCTCAGGGCGAGGGCGACCGGGTGGTCGGTGACCTCCAGTGCCCGCCGCCACGCCCACGCGGTCTCGTTGGCGTCGGCGGGGCGGACCACGGACAGGCCGGGGATCGCGCGCAGCGCCGTCAGGTGCTCCACCGGCTGGTGCGTCGGGCCGTCCTCGCCGAGGCCGATCGAGTCGTGCGTCCACACGTAGACGACCGGGAGCTTCATGAGGGCGGCGAGGCGCACCGAGGGCCGCATGTAGTCGGAGAACACCAGGAACGTGCCGCCGTAGGGCCGGGTCGGGCCGTGCAGCTTGATGCCGTTGAGGATCGCGCCCATGCCGTGCTCACGGATGCCGAAGTGCAGCGTCCGCCCGTATTCGTTGCCCGGGAACACCTTCGTGCCGAACTCGGTGGGCAGGAACGACGGCTCGCCCTCCATGGTGGTGTTGTTGCTCTCGGCGAGGTCGGCGGAGCCGCCCCACAGCTCCGGCAGGACCGCGGCGAGCGCGCCGAGCGTGTCACCGGAGGCCTTGCGGGTGGCGATGCCCTTCTCGCTCGCGGGGAACTCCGGCAGCGCCTTCTCCCAGCCGACCGGCAGCTGGCCGGAGAAGAGCCGCTCCAGCAGGGTGACGCGGTCGCCGGCGGTGCCCTTCCACGCCTCGAAGCCCTTGTCCCACTCGGCGTGCAGCTCGCGGCCGCGCTCGATGGCGGCGCGGGTGTGCGCGAGGACATCGGCGGAGACCTCGAACGTCTGCTGCGCGTCGAAGCCGAGGATCTGCTTGGTCGCGGCGACCTCGTCGGCGCCGAGCGCCGAGCCGTGGATCTTGCCGGTGTTCTGCTTCTTCGGGGCGGGCCAGCCGATGATCGTGCGCAGCGCGATGAACGACGGCCGGCTCGTCTCGGCCTTCGCGGCCAGGATCGCGGCCCACAGCGCCTCGACGTCCTCGGCGTAGACGCCGTCGCCGGCGTCGTGACCGGCGCGCCAGTCGACGGTCTGCACGTGGAAGCCATACGCCTCATAGCGGGCGGCGACGTCCTCGCTCTTGGCGACCTTGGTGTCGTCCTCGATCGAGATCTCGTTGTCGTCATAGATGACGACGAGGTTGCCCAGCTTCTGGTGGCCGGCGATCGCGCTGACCTCGTGGCTGATGCCCTCCTCGATGTCGCCGTCGGAGCACAGCACGTAGACGTGGTGGTCGAACAGGCTGTCACCGGTGGCCGGCTCGGGGTCGAACAGGCCGCGCTCGCGGCGGGCCGCCATCGCCATGCCGACCGCATTGCCCAGGCCCTGGCCGAGCGGTCCGGTGGTGGTCTCCACACCGGACGTGTGCCCGTGCTCCGGGTGGCCGGGCGTGAGGGAGCCCCACTGCCGCAGCGACCTGAGGTCGTCGAGGCTCAGGCCGTAGCCGGAGAGATACAGCTGGATATATAGAGTCAGGCTCGAGTGTCCACAGGAGAGCACGAAGCGATCGCGGCCGATCCAGTTCGGGTCGGTCGGGTCGTGCTTCATGACCTTCTGGAACAGCAGGTAGGCCGCGGGTGCCAGGCTCATCGCCGTGCCGGGGTGGCCGTTGCCGGACTTCTCGACGGCGTCCATGGCGAGGACCCGCACCGTGTCGACCGCTCGCCGGTCGATGTCGGACCAGGAAAGCTCGGGACCCTTGACCTCTTCAGCGCTCACGGCTGTGCTGCTCCTGTCGAACGAGGGTTGCCAGAGGGGTGTTGCAGGGTGCTGTTCAGATCGACCCTACCCACGAACGGGTAGCCCCACGCGCAGTCGACCATGTTTCGGACATCGGCGACACTGCCTGCGGCAACGGTAGTCGATGGCCGCATGGAGGTTCACGGCCGCGCGACTGCGCGGATGTGTGACATGGGCGGCAAACCTTGATCGGTTCAGCCCTGCGCGAAACTTTTGCTCGAAGCGGACGCCGGGATGCCGCGGGCGCGGCCGGGCCTCGCGGGCGGTGTCGCGCGGGCCGTCGCGGCGGGTTCAGGGCGGGTGCCGGCGTCTGTGCCGGGGTCCCGTCTGGCCTGCGTTGATCCTGTTCTAGTATGCGATAGCCCGCCGGTCTCGGCGGGACCCTCGGCTCCGCCGTGTCCCCTCCCGCGCCGCCATCCGGCCGGGTCCGAAGGCAGGCGGTGTCCCAGGTGCGGCCGATGCCGGAAGGTGGCTCTCCAGACGTGACGCAGCTCGTCGACCGTGCGGCGGTCCCCCAGGGCGCGGCGGCGGATCCCTCCAGGCCGGCCCGCCCCACCACGGCGGCGGCACTGGCCCGGGCACAGCGGGAGCAGGCGGCCGGACGCCGCGCCCGGCTCGGCGCCGTCGTCAAGGCCTATGTCTCGCTGACCAAGCCCCGCATCGTCGAGCTGCTGCTCATCACGACCGTCCCGGCGATGCTGCTCGCGGACCGTGGCGTGCCGTCGCTGTGGCTGATGGCCGTGGTGCTGGTCGGCGGCTCGCTCGCCGCCGGTGCCGCCAACGCGCTCAACTGCTACATCGACCGCGACATCGACCCGCTGATGAAGCGCACCTCGCGCCGGCCCCTGGCCACGCACAGCATCACCCCGCGGGCCGTGCTGATCTTCGGGCTGACCCTGGCGGCGCTGTCCACGGTGCTGATGGCGACCTTCACCAACCTGCTGGCGACGCTGCTCACCGTCGGGGCGATCGCCTACTACGACCTCGTCTACACGCTGTGGCTGAAGCGCACCACCCCGCAGAACACGGTCTGGGGCGGCGCGTGCGGCGCGGCGCCGGTGCTGATCGGCTGGGCCGCGGTCACCGGCGGGCTGGCCTGGCCGGCCTGGGTCATGTTCGCGGTGGTCTTCCTGTGGCAGCCGCCGCACTTCTACGCCCTGGCGATCAAGTTCAAGGACGACTACGCCCGCGCCGGCATCCCGATGCTCCCGGTCGTGGCCAGCATGCGCCGCGTCGGCCTGGAGACGGTGATCTACAGCTGGCTGACGGTGGCCGCCTCGGTGGCGCTGTGGCCGTTCGGGATGACCCCGGTCTACGGGGCCGTCGCGGTCATCGTGGGCGCGTTGCTGCTGCTGGAGGCCCATCGGCTGGACGGCCGGGCGCGCCGCGGCGAGCCGCTCAAGCCGATGCGCCTGTTCCACTGGTCGGTCACGTATCTCACGCTGCTGTGCGTGGCGATCGGAGTAGACGTTTTCATCCAGTGATTTCGTTGCACGCGGGTCCATAGCAGTTGCGCGTCAGCCCCGACTTGATCTCTGCAAAATGTGGACCTAAGCGGGACTTAACCTGGAAACGCCCGAATTTTTGGCACACCGCGCGTCGCGTTACTTCACGTGATGCACATCTCTCAATCAGAGTAGGAAACAGGCACCTGAATATCCGGTTTTAACGGGTTCTGTCGGGGCAAAACGAACCCCCGGTGAACTAAACCTGTCAGTAACTACGATCACACCAGGGCCCTGGTTCACCCACGAGTGGCGGGTTACCCCTTTAGTGTGGCCGTCATGGCAGATGGTTCCGATACGACGATGACCCTGAGCCGCCCGGTGCCGGGCAGCCTCATCACCGGCATCAAGTCCTTCGCGGACGACCACGGCGGCGCCAAGGCAGTCATCGAGTATGTCGGCCGGCGCGGTGCCCGCATCGTGCTCGTCGGGGAGGACGGCGTCTGGGGCGACCAGATGGCCGAGGGCACTGACATCGCACGCTCCGCCTGCGCACAGGCCGGCGTCACGATCGAGAACGCCTGGGAGCGCGAGCTGCTCGAGCAGATGCGGCCCAGCAACGATCTCTGGCGCTCCATGGGGCGGCGTGTCCTTTCCCGCTAGGGTCGCCTATCTTCGCTGAGTGATCATCGAACAGTCATGTTCCGCGACCCGGGCAGGTGCCCGGGTCGCTCTCGTTACCTGCGCCGAACTGCCCGACCTCGACCCCGACGACCAGAGCCTCGTGCCGGCCCTCGCCGCCGCGGGCATCACCGGCGTCCCGGCCGTCTGGGACGACCCCGCCGTCGACTGGTCGGCGTTCGACCTCGCAGTGGTGCGCAACACCTGGGACTACCCGAAGCGCCGGGCCGAGTTCACCGCCTGGGCCGAGTCCGTGCCGCAGCTGGCCAACGCGGCCGACGTCATCGCCTGGAACACCGACAAGCGATACCTGCGCCAGCTCGCCGACACGGGCATCCCCATCGTCCCGACCACGTGGGTCGAGCCGGGCGACCCCGTACACCTGGACACCGGCGACGCAGAGATCGTGGTCAAGCCGGCGGTGAGCGTCGGCAGCGTCGACACCGGGCGCTACCGGCTGCCGGAGCAGGCCGACCTCGCCACCGCCCACATCGCACGGCTGCAGGCCGCCGGGCGGCTGGTCATGGTCCAGCCGTACCTCGCCGACGTCGACACCGCCGGTGAGACCGCGCTGCTGTTCATCGCCGGCGAGTTCAGCCACGCGATCCGCAAGGGCCCGATCCTCACCGGACCCGACGAGGGCGTGGAGACGCTGTACCAGGAGGAGTCCATCACGCCGAGGACACCGTCGCCGGCCGAGCACGCCCTCGCCGAGCGGGTCCTGGCGGCGCTGCCGTTCGACCGGGCCGCCCTGCTCTACGCCCGCGTCGACCTGCTGCCGACCCCGTCCGGCGACCCCGTCGTCATCGAGGTCGAGCTGACCGAGCCGTCGCTGTTCCTGACCACCACCGCGGACGCCCCGCACCGCCTCGCCGCCGCGATCGCCGACCGGCTGCCCGCGCCTCGCGCCGACCACCCGGGCAGCGCGTGAACATCTTCGAGGCGATCCTCCTCGGTGCCGTCGAAGGGCTGACCGAGTTCCTGCCGATCTCCAGCACCGGCCATCTCACCATCCTCGAGAAGCTGCTCGGGTACTCGATCGACGACCCCGACATCACCGCCTTCACCGCGATCATCCAGACCGGCGCCGTCCTCGCGACCGCGTTCTACCTGCGCCGCGACATCGCCCGGATCGTGCCCGCGTTCCTCCGGGGGCTGTTCGACCGGTCCCGCCGCGATGACGCCGACTACCGCTTCGGCTGGTCGGTGATCCTCGGCTCGATCCCGGTCGCGATCATCGGGCTGCTCTTCAAGGACCAGATCGAGACCACGCTGCGCAGCCTGTGGTTCGTCGGCGGGGCGCTGATCGCGTTCTCCGGGGTCATGTGGTTCGCCGACCGGGCCGCCACCCAGCAGCGCCACGAGGCCGACGTGACGTGGAAGGACACCCTGATCATCGGCACCGCCCAGGCCCTGGCGCTGATCCCCGGCGTCTCCCGGTCGGGCGCGACCATGTCGGCGGGTCTGCTGCGCGACTTCGACCGGGTCACCGTCACCAGGCTGTCGTTCTTCCTGTCCATCCCCGCGCTGCTCGCCGCCGGGGCCTTGCAGATCGCCGACGAGCACGACAACATCGCCACCGGCGTGGGCTGGCCGGCCACGATCACCGCGACCCTGGTCAGCGGCGCCGTCGGCTACCTGGCGGTCGCGTGGCTGCTGAAGTTCGTGGCGCGGCACACGTACACCGTCTTCATCGTGTACCGGGTCGCCCTCGGCACCCTCCTGCTCGTCCTCGTCGGCACCGGCACGATCGAGGCGACCTGAGAACGGCGACCTAAGAACCGACCTGAGAACGGCGACCTAAGAACGTTGCCCGGGCCGCCGATGAGCCCCATGTGAAACGGCGGCTCGGTGCGGCCCTCGTCCTGGCCTCGGCGCTCCTCGCCGGGGTGGCCGGGTGCGGCGCCCTGCCCGGCCTCGGCGGGTCGGACCCCGGCGGTGCCGGGGCGAAGAAGGACGGCAAGGTCCTCGACCTGCCGCAGAAGACGGTGTACTCGAAGGGCGACGCCGTCGACCCGTCCGCCGGCATGACCACCGGCGCCCCGGCCCGCGGCCCCATCGCGTCGATCTCGCCGCTGCCGAAGGTCAGCCGCAGCTACCCCACCCCGAGCCTGAGCCCGACCGAGTGCACCGGCGTGGTCCGCCCCGGCGTCGTCAACGGCGCGTCGGTGCTGCCGGGCACCACGTCGGCCACCGTCAGCTGGTGGAACATCGGCGATCCCGCCCTCGTCGAGTACCAGCTGACGTGGATGTCGCAGGAGCTGCTGATCGGGCCGCAGCCGGGCTGGACGTGGCTGGCGGTCGCGCCGGGGAAGGGCTGCACCCGGGTCACGGCGACGGTCACCGGGCTGGTCTCGCAGACCCCGTACGTCTTCGTCGTGCACGCCCTGCTGAGGAAGTACGACTCGCTGCCGCCCACGGCACCGGAGATCGCCCGCTCCGCGTCCGTCAGGATGCTGTGACCCGGCGCCAGCTACGGTGGTCTGGTGACTGACGCCGCTGCGCTGTCGCGACCCGCGGGTGCAGGAGCCGCCGGTGTCGCCGTGCCACTGCTCACGCACTACGACCCGGACGGCCGGCGCACCGCGCTGACCGCGGCCGAGCTCGGCGGCTGGTCCGCCCGCACCGCGGGACTGCTGCACGACTGCGGCCTGGGCTCCGGCAGCCGCGCCGCGGTGCTGCTGCCGCCGCACTGGCGCACGGCCGCCGCCCTGCTCGGGGCGTGGTCGCTCGGGGTCACGGTGTCGTTCCACCTGTCCGCGACCGCGGGGCTGCCCGCGGTCGGCCCGGACGCGGGGGTGCCGTTCGACGTGGTGTTCGCCGCCCGCGAGCGGCTCGGCTCGTGGCTGGAGGACATCCCCGAGGCGCCGCACCGGTTCGTGTTCGGCGGCGGGGACTCCGGCGACCCGCGCGACGTCATCGGCTGGCGCGACTTCGACGACGCCGTCGCGCCGTACCCGGCTGACGTCCCGGCACCCGCGCTGGTGCGGACCGGCTCGGCGGCCAGCGGCGACGGCACCACCTACGGGCAGTGGGGCAGCATCGCCCGGGAGATCGCCGGTATGCAGGACCTGCGCGCCGGCGACCGGGTCGTCGTGGACGCCACCGAGCACGAGCACCCGGTGAAGTGGCTCCTGGCGCCGCTGTCGGTGGGCGCGTCGATCATCCTGTGCACGGACCCGCTCCGCCTCGACGAGATCTCCTCGGCGGAGAGCGCGACCCGGGTCTTCGGCCGCGCCGCCTGACGCAGAACCGGCGGGCGCCTGACTCGGCCGCGGGCGCCTGACTCAGCCGCCGGCGCCTGACTCAGAAGCGGCGGGCGGGCAGGTCGGCCTCGATGCGGGCGGCCGTGGCGACCAGCGGCGGCACCAGGGTGCGCCGGATCGACTCGACCGAGTTGCGGCTCGCCGCGGCGGAGATGTTCAGCGCCGCCACCGTCCGGCCGGTCCGGTCGCGGATCGGGGCGGCGACGGAGCGCAGGCCCTCCTCCAGCTCCTGGTCGACGAGCGCCCAGCCCTGCGACCGGGCCCGGTTGATCTCGGTGAGCAGGGCGGCCGTGGTGGTGACGGTGCGGGCGGTCAGGCGTTCCAGGCGGACCTTCGCCAGGTACGCCTCCAGGTCGTCCGGGGGCAGGCCGGCGAGCATGACCCGGCCCATCGACGTCGCGTAGGCGGGGAAGCGGGTCCCGACGCTGATCGTCACCGTCATGATTCGTGACGTGGGCACGCGGGCGACGTAGACAATGTCGTCGCCGTCCAGGACGGAGACCGACGAGGACTCGTTGACCTCGGCGACGAGGGACTCCAGGTGGGGTTCGGCGACGGCGGGCAGTGACAGGCCCGACAGGTACGCGTACCCGAGCTCCAGGACCCTCGGCGTGAGGGAGAACTGCCGGCCGTCGTTGCGCACGTATCCGAGCTCGCCGAGGGTCAGCAGGAACCGCCGCGCGGCGGCCCGGGTGACGCCGGTGGCGGCGGCGACCTCGGTGAGGGTCAGCTCGGGCCGGGCGGCGTTGAAGGCCCTGATGACGGCGAGCCCGCGTTCCAGGGACTGCACGAAGTCGGGGCCACGCTCCGGACCGGGTTCCATCATGGGCCTTTCGCGTGTGCCTGCAGTGCGCGGTCCACCAGTACACCAGCGGCGTCTGGATGCTCGTCGGACCGGGTGCCGCGGGTCAGGTTGGCGCGCATGACGTCGGGGTGGACGAGCAGCCGCTCCAGCGCGGCCCGCAGCCACGCCGCCGCCGAGCCGGTACAGACGAACAGCTCGCGCAGGGGCCGCCACTCCGCGTGCCAGGCGCCGGCGGCCCGCTCGTGTTCGTGCGCCATCGCGGCGAGGAGGCTGGCGACCAGGCCCGGTGCCGAGCCGGCGCTGCCGAGGGCGCAGACGGCGGCGATCGGGTTGCGTTTGTGCGGCATCGCCGACGAGCCGCCCGGCGTGCTGTCGGAGGCCTCGTCGACCTCGTCCTGCGCCATGAGGGTCAGGTCCCGGGCGACCTTCGCGACGATCCCGGCGGCGGCGCCGAGCGCACCGGCGAGCTCGGCGACGCGGGTGCGTTCGGTGTGCCAGGGCAGGACCGGCTCGGCGAGGCCGAGGAGCGTGGCGAGGCCCTCGACGACGTCGGGCCCGTCGGCGCCGAACGGGGCGAGGGTCCCGGCGGCCCCGCCGAACTGGACCGCGAGGCGCTCCCGTCGCACCTGCTCCAGGCGCCAGCGGGCGGCGTCGAGACCGCTGAGCCAGCCGGCGGCCTTCAGCCCGAACGTGGTCGGCACCGCCTGCCGCAGCAGCGTCCGGCCGATCATGCGGGTGTCGCGGTGCTCGCGGGCCAGCCGGGCGGCCTGTTCGGCGCAGCCGGCGAGGTCGGCGAGCAGCGGCCGCAGCGCCTGCGCGGCGACCAGCATCCCGGCGGTGTCGAGGATGTCCTGGCTGGTGGCGCCGAGGTGGACGGACGGCCCGGCGGGCCCGGCAAGGGCCCGCAGTGTCTCGACGAGGGGCACGACGGGGTTGCCGCTGGCGGCGGCCCGGGCACCGAGGTCGGCGGCGTCGAAGTGTTCGGGCCGGGCGCAGCCGGCGATCGCGTCGGCGTCGGCCTGCGGGATCAGGCCGCTGAACGCCTGCACCTGCGCGAGGGCCGCCTCGACCTGGAGCATCGCGGTCAGCCACGCGTCGTCGCCGACGGCCGCGGCGACCTCGCCGCGGGCCAGGACGCCGTCAAACAAGCTCGATGAGTTCATGTTCGCCCTGGAGGTGGGGTGTCGGACCGGTCGCCGCCGTCGCCGTGACGAGCGGCTCGCGGACTGCAGTGTCGCGCGGTCCCGACTCTATCGAGCTGCGGGAGGGTGATGACCGACATTGGCGGATCATGGCGAACCGCCTGACAACGCGCGCAGCGCCGCGAGCTCCTCGGCGCTCGGCGGCGGGGTGTGCTCCAGCGCGGGTGCGACGGCCAGGTCCCAGCCGGTCGCGGCGCGGACCCGCTCGACCGTGACCCCCGGGTGCAGGTGGGTCAGCCGCAGCGTGCACGTCGCCGGGTCGGGCGCGAGGATCCCGAGGTCGGTGATGACGAGCACCGGCCCGCGGCCGGGCAGGCCGAGCGCGGCGCGGCTGCCGGGGCCGTCGCCGTAGCCGACGGAGGTGCGGAAGTCGACCTTCGGCACGAACGTCCGGGCGCTCTGGCGGAGCACCACGAACACCTCCCGGCACGAGGCGGCGATCTCCGGTGCGCCGCCGGCGCCGGGCAGCCGGACGGTGGGTGCGCCGTACGCGCCGATGACGGTCGTGTTGATGTTGGCGCGCTCGTCGAGCTGGGCAGCGCCGAGGAACCCGACGTCGATGCGGCCCGGCTGGAGCCAGTAGTTGAACATCTCGGGCACGCTGACGACGGTGTCGGCGGTCTCGGCGAGCTCGCCGTCACCGATCGACAGCGGCGGGCGGGTCGGCCGGGCGCCGATCGTGCCGGACTCGTAGACCAGGACGAGATCGGGGTTGCCGGTGCGGCGGGCGAGGTTGGCCGCGACGCTGGGCAGGCCGATCCCGACGAAGCACGCGGTGCGTCCCCGCAGCGCGCGGGCGGCGGCGACGGTCATCATGTCGTCGGGGGAGTAGTTCACAGCCGCTCCAACCAGCCCAGGAAGGTCGCGCGGTCGCGGCTGACGGCGTCCCAGGAGCGGTACGCGTCGTTGTCGCGGTCGTAGTAGCCCTGCGCGTAGGACGGCCGGGCACCGCCGGGCGTGACGGCGACGGCGGTGACGACCCAGGACGGCAGGACGACCGCACCCGGGCGCGGGTCGAGGGTGTCGACGACCTCCTCGACCGTGACGAGGCTGCGCCGGGCGGCGAGGACCGCTTCCTTCTGCACGCCGGTGATGCCCCACAGCTGGACGTTGCCGCGCCGGTCGGCGCGCTGGGCGTGCACGACGGTCACGTCGGGGTTGAGGGCCGGCACCGCGGTCAGGACCTCGCCGGTGAACGGGCACGTGATCGGCCGGACGGTCGCGGTCTGCGCCAGCAGGTCGGTGCCGCGGTAGCCGCGCAGGACGGCGAACGGCAGCCCGGACGCGCCGGCCACGTATCGGTTGGCCATCCCGGCGTGGCTGTGCTCCTCCAGTTCGAGAGGGCCGGGCCACTGCCGCTCGACGGCGTCGCGGAAGCGGTGCAGCGAGCCGACGCCAGGGTTGCCGCCCCACGAGAAGATCAGCTTCCGGGCGCACCCGGCGCCGATCATCTGGTCGTACACCAGATCCGGGGTCATCCGCACGAGCGTGAGGTCGCGGCGGCGCTGGCGGATGATCTCGTGCCCGGCGGCGACCGGGATGAGGTGGGTGAAGCCCTCCAGGGCCACGGTGTCGCCGTCGTGGACCAGCGCGGCGACGGCCTCGGACAGCGACATCAGCTCGGCCACGCCGCCACCCCCGCCTGTTCGCATACCGCACAGATGTTCTCAGAACGGAAGCCTAGGAACCTTGCGCGCCGGCAGTCAAGCGTTCTACGGTCGGGAAGAGTTTCGCTGAACGCACAGAAGTTCGTCATCCGAACACCCCTTTTTGGATGGATGGAGCCTCGATGCGCCGCCTCGCCGCCATACCCCTGTCCGCCGCGTTGCTGCTCGCCGCCGCCGGGTGCGGCGGCAACTCCAGCACCGGGACACCCACCCCGGCCGCACCCGGCCAGCCTGTCCAGCCCGACAAGGTCGCCGCCGGCGTCATCGCGATCGTCGACGTCGCCCCCATCTACCTCGGCAAGCAGAAGGGCTTCTTCAGCGGCCGCAACATCGACCTCACCCTGTCGACCAGCCAGGGCGGCGCCGCCATCGTGCCCGGCGTGGTCAGCGGCCAGTTCCAGTTCGGCTTCAGCAACGTGACCTCGCTGATCCTGGCGAAGTCCCGCGGCCTGCCGATCAAGATGGTCAGCAACGGCGTCGCCTCGACCGGCAAGGACGGCGCCGACTTCGGCGGCGTGCTGGTCAAGGCCGACAGCCCGATCCAGTCGGCGAAGGACCTCGTCGGCAAGACCGTCGCGGTCAATACGCTGAAGAACATCGGCGACACCACCGTGCGCGCCTCCGTCCGAAAGGCCGGGGGAGACCCGGCCGCGGTGAAGTTCGTCGAGCTCGCGTTCCCCGACCAGCCGGCCGCGCTCGCCGCCGGCCGGGTCGACGCGATCTGGGTCGTCGAGCCGTTCGTCACCGCCGCGAAGGCGCAGGGCGCCCGCCTGGTGGCCTCCAACTACGTCGACGCCGCCGCCGACCTCACCGTCGCGACCTACTTCACGTCGCAGGAGCTCATCGCCAAGAACCCGGACCTGGTCAAGCGGTTCAAGGAGGCGATGGCGGAGTCCCTCGCCTACGCCGCCGCGCACCCCGACGAGGTCCGGGCGATCATCGGCACCTACACGCAGATCGCCGCCGACGTGACCGCGAAGATCACGCTGCCCGCCTGGCCGGCGGAGGTCAACAAGGCGTCGGTGCAGACGCTGACCGACCTCGCCGTCCAGGACAAGCTCCTCGAAAAGGCGCCGGCGCTGGACGAGCTGCTGCCGTGAGAGGGCTGCTCGGCGCCGCCGGGTTCGTGGCGCTGCTCGAGGTGGCGCCACGGCTCGGGCTCGTCCCGGCCCGGTACCTGCCGCCCGCCAGCCGCATCGCCGTCGCCCTCAACGAGGAGGTGCGCCACGCCGCGTTCTGGTCCGCGCTGCTGGACACCCTCCAGACGTGGGCGCTCGGGCTGGCCATCGCCGTCGCCAGCGGGGTCGCGGCGGGGATGCTCATCGGCTCGGTGCCGCTGCTGCGGGCGCTGACCGCCTCGACGGTGGAGTTCCTGCGGCCGATCCCGTCCGTCGCGCTGATCCCCCTCGCGGTGCTGCTGTACGGCACCGGCCGCACCGCGACGCTGCTGCTGGTCGTGTACGCGTCGTTCTGGCAGGTGCTCGTCCAGGTCCTGCACGGCGTCGCCGACATCGACCCGGTCGCCCGCGACACGGCCCGCAGCCTGCACCTGTCGCGGTGGCGGCGGCTGCGCGCGCTGGTGTGGCCGACGGCGCTGCCGTACACCGTCACCGGGATCCGGCTCGCCACGTCGGTCGCGTTGATCCTGACCATCACCGGCGAGCTGATCATCGGCACGCCCGGTCTCGGCAAGCAGATCGCGGTCGCGCAGAGCAGCGGCGCCGTCCCCGCGATGTACGCCCTGGTCGTCGTCACCGGCCTGCTCGGCGTCGCCGTCAACCTCGCCACCAGGTCGGGGGAGCGGCGGCTGCTGCGCTGGCACCCGTCGCAGCGGGTCGCCGTATGAAAGCGGTCAAGGTGCTGGCGCTGCCGGCCGTCCTGTTCGCCGGGTGGTGGGTGCTGTCCGCCGGTTCGAAGGACTTCTACCGGCCGCCGCTGCGCACCATCCTGGTCGCGTTCGCCGACACCTGGTTCGGCCCGCGGATCGTCGACGACGTGCTGCCCAGCCTCGCCCGGCTCGCCGCCGGCTACGCCGTGGCCCTGCTGCTCGGGATCGCCGCCGGCGTCGTCATCGGCCGGCATCCGGCGGTGCGGGAGACGGTCGAACCGGTCCTGGAGTTCATGCGGGCGATCCCGCCGCCGGTGCTGGTGCCGATCCTGATCCTGATCGCCGGGATCGGCGACCTGATGAAGGTGCTCGTCATCGTGTCCGGCTGCGTCTGGCCGATCCTGCTCAACACGGTCGAGGGGGTGCGCGCCGTCGACGGGATCCTCGCCGACACCTGCGCGGTCTACCGCGTCCCGCCGGTACGGCGGATGGTGCTGCGGGCCGCCTCGCCGCAGATCGTGACCGGCGCCCGGCAGGCCCTGTCGATCGGCGTGATCCTCATGGTCATCAGCGAGATGTTCGCCGCGCAGAGCGGCCTCGGGTTCACCGTCGTGCAGTTCCAGCGGGGCTTCCAGATCCCGGAGATGTGGAGCGGCGTGCTCCTGCTCGGCCTGCTCGGCGTCGCCCTCGCCGCGCTGTTCCGGCTGGTGGAGCGGTCGGTGCTGGCGTGGTACCACGGGCAGCGAGCCGCTGAGAAGGAGTGGTGATGCTGGAGGTCAGCGGGCTGCAAAAGGTGTACGACGGGCAGGGCCGCCGGGTCGAGGCCCTGGCGGACCTGACGTTCAAGCTCGACGACGGCGAGTTCGCGTGCCTCGTCGGCCCGTCCGGCTGCGGCAAGACCACGCTGCTGCGCTGCGTCGCGGGGCTGCTGCACCCGACCGCCGGCGAGGTCAGGGTCGCCGGCCGGCTCGTCGACGGCCCGCCCGACGGGTTGGCCGTGGTGTTCCAGGAGTACGGCCGCAGCCTCTTCCCGTGGCTGCGCGTCCACGAGAACGTGGGGCTGCCGCTGTCCGGCCCCCGCAAGCCGGGCCTGGTCAAGGAGGCCCTCGCCGCGGTCGGGCTGGCCGACGCCCGCGACGCCTACCCGTGGCAGCTGTCCGGCGGCATGCAGCAGCGGGTCGCGATCGCCCGCGCCATCGCGTTCGAACCGAAGGTGCTGCTCATGGACGAGCCGTTCGCGGCCGTCGACGCGCAGACCCGCGCCGACCTGGAGGACCTGATCCGCGACGTGTGGCGGCGCCTGGGCGTGACCCTGCTGTTCGTCACCCACGACATCGACGAGGCCGTCTACCTGGGGCAGCGGGTCATCGTGCTGTCGGCGGCGCCGACGACGATCCTCGACACCCTCGACGTGGACCTGCCCGACGAACGCGACCAGCTGACCACCCGCGCCGCGCCGCGCTTCGTCGAGCTGCGCGGCCGCGTGTACACCCACATCCAGCAAGCGAAGAGGACCCATGGCTGATCTGCTTGACGGGCGTCCCCTGGGCGCCGGTCTCCGCGACGTCGTCGAACCGGCGACCGGGGCCGTCCTCGGCCAGGTCGGGCTCGCCTCGACCGGCGACGTCGGCCGGGCCTGCCGCGAGGCCGCCGCGGCCCAGCCCGCCTGGGCCGCGACCGGCTTCGAGGAGCGCGCCGGGGTGCTGCGCCGGGCCGGCGCGCTGTTCGAGTCCCGCGCCGCCGACGTGGCGGAGTGGCTGGTCCGGGAGGCCGGGTCGGTGCCCGCGAAGGCGGGCGTCGAGACGCACGTCGCGGCGCAGGAGTGCTACGAGGCGGCGGCCCTCGCGTCCCGGCCGCTCGGCGACATCCTGCCCAGCGCCCAGCCCCGGCTCAGCCTGGCCCGGCGCTCGCCGGTCGGGGTCGTCGGTGTCATCGCCCCGTTCAACTTCCCGCTGATCCTCGCGATCCGCGCCGTCGCGCCGGCGCTCGCCGTCGGCAACGCGGTCGTGCTGAAACCGGACCCGCGCACCGCCGTCGGCGGCGGGTTCGCGATCGCCGCGCTGCTGCGCGAGGCGGGCCTGCCCGACGGGCTGCTGCACGTCCTGCCCGGCGGCCCCGACGTCGGCGCCGAACTCGTCGCGCACCCGGCGACCAGGGTCATCGCGTTCACCGGCTCCACCGCCGCCGGCCGGTCCGTCGCCGAGCTCGCCGGGCGCCACCTCAAACGCGTCCACCTGGAGCTCGGCGGCAACTCCGCCCTGGTGGTGCTGCCCGACGCCGACCTGGACCTCGCGGTGTCCGCCGGCGCGTGGAGCTCCTACCTGCACTCCGGCCAGATCTGCATGACGGCGGGGCGGCACCTGGTACACGCCGCCATCGCCGACGAATACGTCCAGCGCCTCGCCGCGCACGCCGACGCCCTGCCGGTCGGCGACCCGTGGACCGGCCAGGTGGCGCTCGGCCCGCTCATCGACGCCGGCCAGCGCGACAAGGTGCACCGCCTGGTGGAGGCGACCGTCGGCGACGGGTCCCGGCTCGCCGCCGGCGGCACCTACGACGGGCTGTTCTACCGGCCGACGGTGCTGGACCGGGTCGGCGTCGACGCGCCCGCCTACCGGCAGGAGGTGTTCGGCCCGGTCGCGCCGGTCGTGCGGTTCACCACCGAGGACGAGGCCGTCGCCCTCGCCGCCGACTCCGACTACGGGCTGTCGCTGGGCATCCTCACCGGCGACCCGATGCGTGGCCTGGCGCTCGCCGAACGGATCCCGACGGGGATCGTGCACGTCAACGACCAGACGGTGAACGACGAGGCGGTCGCGCCCTTCGGCGGGGTCCGCGACTCGGGCACGGGGGCGCGGGCCGGGGGCGGATCGAACGCGGACGCCTACACCGACCTGCGGTGGATCACGGTCCGCGGCACGATCGCCCCCTACCCGTTCTAGCGCCTCAGAGAAAGTCGGTGAAGCCCGGGCGGAAACGGTCGTCCGGCTTGCCGAACGCCGTGAACACCAGACCGCCGCGCGGCTCGACCCCCGGCAGGTGCTCGGTCATGCGGTTCTGCTCAACGACACAGGCCAATGCCTCTTGCAGGTCCGACTCAAGTTGGTGGACCGCCTCCTCGAGGTCCTCCTCCTTGCGTGACCAGTCGATATCCGCCTCGCGGAGCTGCTGTCCGGCGAGCTTGGCGATGACGTCAGGGTCATTGACCGCGACTTCCAGGCGGCAGTAGATCTGCATGATGAGCGGTTCCTGTTGCCCCATTGCAGAATCGTTACACATGAAAGATCTGTGGCCAAAGAACGTGCAGATGAATTTACAACACGGCAATGAGATGGAGTTCACGGATTTTCTACGCTTAAGGTGCAGTCCATGGTGTCGTTCATCCGCAACGTTTCCTTCGACTGCGCCGACCCGTATGCGCTCGCGGCCTTCTGGGCGGGCGTGATCGGCCACCCCGTCCATCCGGACTGTGCCCCGGGCGACGACGAGGTCGTGATCGAGCCGTCCGGCGGTCCCCGGCTGTTCTTCCAGGCCGTACCGGAGCCGAAAACGCTCAAGAACCGGGTGCACGTGTGCCTGCAGCCCGGCGACCGGAGCCGGGACGACGAGATCGACCGGCTCGTCACGCTCGGTGCCGTCGTCGCGGCGGATCACCGGGTGGCCGACGGGGGCGGCTGGGCGGTCCTGCTCGACCCGGCCGGCAACGAGTTCTGCGTGACCCGGTCCGAGGACGAACGGCACCCGTGAAGGTGTTGTGGGGGTCCGGTGCAGGGCAGCCGGTTCGGGCGCCGGGTGCGGCAGTGTCGGCGTCGTGCCCGCGACCCTCCCGACGCATCCCCTGGCCGTCCTGCCGCTGAAGCTGTGGCGGCCGCGCTGGTTCGACGGGGTCGCCCTCGCCGTCGGCGCGACCGCCCCCGACATCGCCTACGCGCTGGGCGGCGCGGTCATCGTCCGCAGTCACACGGTCGCGGCCATGTTCTGGTGGGGCCTGCCGGTCACGGTGGTCGTCGCGTGGCTGATCCGGCTCGGCGCGCCCACCGTCGCGGCGCACCTGCCGGGGTCGTTGCGCGAGTACGGCGCCCTGCGCCGGGTGCGGCACCCGTGGTGGGTCACGGCGGTGTCGGCGCTGCTCGGCGACGCCAGCCACCTGCTGTGGGACCTGGTCACCCACCCCGGTGTGATCGGGTCGTGGCGCACCGTCCGCGACCTCAGTGACTATGCCGCACTGCTGTTGTTGCCGTTGTTCCTCTGGTACGTGGGGCGCCGGCACCTCATCCGCGAGTGGCACGGGCCGCCCCCGGTCGTGCCCCGCCGGCCGCTGCTGTTCTGGTCGGTGGCGGTCGAGGCGTTCGCGGCCGGCGCGTTCATCACCGCGAGCCTCGCCTACGGCGGGCCGCACGTGTTCGTCGTGCGGCTGATCGTATCGGCGATGATCGCTCTGCTCGCGGCGTCCGTGGCACTACACTTCGTGGGTGCTCCTGGAGACAGACCGGCTGCTGTTGCGACGGTTCCACGCGGGTGACGCCGCCGCGCTCGCCGCTTACCGTTCGGACCCGGACGTCGCCCGGTATCAGTCGTGGGACGCCCCCTATCCGCTCGGCGACGCCCTCGCGTTCGTCACCGAGAGCGCGCACCTCGACCCGGAGCGGGAGGGCTGGTTCCAGTACGCCGTGGAGGGCCGCGGCAACGGGCTCCTGCTCGGCGACGTCGGCGTCAACCGGGGCGACGGCGGCCGGCAGGCGGAGATCGGGTTCACGTTCGCGCCCGCCTTCCAGGGCCGCGGCTACGCGACCGAGGCCGTCCACCGGGTCGTGCGGCACCTCCTGGTGGAGGAGGGTCTGCACCGGGTGCACGCGTCCCTCGACGCCCGCAACGAACGCTCGGCCCGGCTCCTCGAACGGCTCGGCTTCCGCCGCGAGGGCCTGCTGGTGCGGGCCAGCTACTGGAAGGGCGAGTGGACGGACGACCTGCTCTACGCGGTGCTCGCCTCGGAGTGGCCCTCGTAGACCAGCGGCTGCTCGTTGCCCTTTTCCGCGGTGCCTTTTTCCGCTGTGCCTTTTTCGGAATGCGGTGCTTTGCCCGGCAGGGTGGACAGCAGCAGGCCCAGCGTGGCGGTCCACACCAGGCAGGCGCCGAGCATGTGCAGCAGCACGACGGGCCAGGGCAGCCCGGTGAAGTACTGCACGAACCCGACGACACCCTGGCCCAGCTCGACCAGCAGGAGCACTGCCGCGGCGCGGGTGACCCGTAGCGGCGCGCCGAGCGCGCGGAGCCCGAGCCACACCGCCAGGGTCAGCCCGACGAGCACGAACACGGCATCGCCGTGCAGCTGGGAGACGGTGGCCGGGTCGAAGCCGGTCCGGGCGGCCTTCGTGTCGCCGGAGTGCGGCCCGCTACCTGTCACGATCGTGCCCAGCACCAGCACCACCGCGGACACCGCGGTGATCACGACCCCGGCGGTGCGGATCGCCGCCGGCGCGGTCCAGCGCGGCGGGACGTCCCGGGTGCGGTGCCAGAAGACGTACGCCAGGGCGATCAGCGCCATCGACGCCAGGAAGTGCGCCATCACGGTCCACGGGTTGAGCGCCATCCGCACGGTGATCCCGCCGAGCACCCCCTGGAACGCGATCCCGGCCATCATCCACACCGCGGCGGCCAGGAGCCCCGGCACCCGGCGGCGCTGGCGCCACGCGGCGAGCAGCGCGACGACGGCGATGAGCCCGAGCACGAACGTCAGGGTCCGGTTGCCGAACTCGATGATTCCGTGGTGCCCCATGGCCTGGGTCGTCACATACGACGCCTCGGTGCACCGCGGCCAGGTCGGGCAGCCGAGCCCCGATCCGGTCAACCGGACGAGCCCGCCCGTGCACACGATCCCGACATTGGCGACCAGCGTGGCCAGCGCCGCCCGGCGCAGCACCACAGGCCGATCGAGCAGCGACGACAACATCCCCAACACGCGGCCGATACTACGCGCGGCTACATATCCCCTCCCGCCACGGTCACTCAGGCCGCGGGGTCGGGCCGCGATTCGCGCTCCGCGGAGCCGTCGGGCAGACCGGCGGCTCGCTTGCCGAGGACTGTGCGCGTCCGCGCTGCCCAAGGTTAGTAAGGCGAGGCTTACCTTTCGTGCGTTGGATCACCCGGGGGGCGGTTTGCCAGGGTCCGGCGAATTACGTAACGTTGGTGTTGTGAAAAACGTGGAGGTGGCGCAGGGGTCTGTCGCCGCTGACGCGTGCCCACCGCTTGACGTGCGCACCCGTGACCGGGTCACGGAGCTGCTGCTGCAGCAGGGGTCGGCCACGGCGACCGAGCTGGGGCTAGCCCTCGGGCTGAGCGCGGCCGGGATCCGCCGGCACCTCGACGCGATGCTCGCCGAGGGGCTCGTCGAGAGCCGGGAGCGCCCCGACCGTGGGCGCCGTGGGCGCGGACGGCCCGCGCGGGTGTTCACGCTGACCGCCGCGGCGCGCGAGTCGCTGCCGCACACCTATGACGATCTTGCCACGTCCGCGCTGCGCTGGATCGCCGAGCACCACGGGCCCTCCGCGGTGGCCGCGTTCGCCATGGCGCAGGTCGCCGGGCTCGAGGAGCGCTGCAAGGCCGCGATGGCGGAGGCCGGCGACGACCCTCTCGCCAGGGCCGAGGCCCTCGCCAAGGCGCTGACCGCCGAGGGCTACGCTGCGGGCGCGACGACCATCGCGACCGGCGGGCAGCTGTGCCAGCACCACTGCCCGGTGGCGCACGTCGCCGCCGAGTTCTCCGAGCTGTGCGAGGCCGAGACCCAGGTGATCTCCCGCCTGGTCGGCACGCACGTCCAAAGGCTCGCGACCATCGCCAACGGCGATGGCATCTGCACCACCCACATTCCGGCACCGGTTCCCGGTGGCCGAATCGATAGGGTCCGTCCCGATAGGCAAAGGAACGTGAGATGACCACTGCCGATCAGCTTGCCGGCCTCGGCCGGTACGAGTACGGCTGGGCCGACTCGGACAGCGCGGGTGCCACGGCACGCCGTGGCCTGAACGAGGACGTCGTGCGCGACATCTCGGCGAAGAAGAGCGAACCCCAGTGGATGCTCGACCTTCGTCTCAAGGGCCTGCGCCTGTTCGACCGCAAGCCGATGCCGGCGTGGGGCGCGGACCTGTCGCACATCGACTTCGACAACATCAAGTATTTCGTCCGCTCGACCGAGAAGCAGGCGGCGAGCTGGGAAGACCTCCCGGACGACATCAAGAGCACCTATGACCGGCTCGGCATCCCCGAGGCGGAGAAGCAGCGTCTCGTCGCCGGCGTCGCCGCGCAGTACGAGTCGGAGGTCGTCTACCACAAGATCCGCGAGGACCTTGAGGAGCAGGGCGTGCTCTTCCTCGACACGGACACCGCGCTGCGCGAGCACGAGGACGTGTTCAAGGAGTACTTCGGCACCGTGATCCCGGTCGGCGACAACAAGTTCGCCGCGCTCAACACCTCGGTGTGGTCCGGCGGCAGCTTCATCTACGTGCCCAAGGGCGTGAAGGTGGAGATCCCGCTGCAGGCCTACTTCCGGATCAACACCGAGAACATGGGCCAGTTCGAGCGGACGCTGATCATCGTCGACGAGGACGCCTACGTCCACTACGTCGAGGGCTGCACCGCGCCGATCTACTCCTCGGACTCGCTGCACTCCGCGGTCGTGGAGATCATCGTGAAGAAGGGCGGGCGCTGCCGCTACACCACGATCCAGAACTGGTCGACCAACGTCTACAACCTGGTCACCAAGCGCGCCGTGTGCCACGAGGGCGCGACGATGGAGTGGATCGACGGCAACCTCGGCTCCAAGGTCACCATGAAGTACCCGGCGGTCTACATGATCGGCGAGCACGCCAAGGGTGAGGTCATGTCGGTCGCGATGGCCGGCGAGGGCCAGCACCAGGACGCCGGCGCCAAGATGGTGCACGCCGCGCCGCACACGTCCTCGACCATCGTGTCGAAGTCGATCGCCCGTGGCGGCGGCCGCACCTCCTACCGTGGCCTGGTCCAGGTCCTGGAGGGCTCGCACCACTCCCGCTCGACGGTGAAGTGCGACGCGCTGCTCGTCGACACGATCTCCCGCTCCGACACGTATCCCTACGTCGACATCCGCGAGGACGACGTGTCGATGGGGCACGAGGCGACCGTCTCGAAGATCAGCGACGACCAGCTGTTCTACCTGATGTCCCGCGGCCTCACCGAGGACGAGGCGATGGCGATGATCGTGCGCGGCTTCATCGAGCCGATCGCCAAGGAACTGCCCATGGAGTATGCGTTGGAGCTCAACCGGCTCATCGAGATGCAGATGGAGGGCGCGGTCGGATGAGCGGCCAGCGAAGCGGCTCGGGCCGCTCATCGTGTGTCAGTTTTGGCTCAGGCCGACGCTGGAGCGAAGCGGAGGCGGCGGAATGAGCGGCCAGCGAAGCGGCTCGGGCCGCTCATGGTGTGTCAGTTTTGGCTCAGGCCGACGCTGGAGCGAAGCGGAGGCGGCGGAATGAGCGCCCCCGTACTGGTTCCACCGAAGACCCGCGCGCAGCAGGTCCGATCGTTCGACGTCGCGGACTTCCCGGCCCTCACCGGCCGGGAGGAGGAGTGGCGGTTCACCCCGCTCAAGCGCCTTCGCGGCCTCGCGACGGCGGTCACCGAAGCGGGCGTCGCGGCGCCGAAGGTCGAGGCCGGTGAGCTGCCCGCGGGCGTGACCGTCGTGACCGTCGACCGCACCGACCCGCGGGTCGGCTCGGCGCTGACCCCGTTCGACCGGATCAGCGCGCTCGCCGCCGGCTCGGCCGCCGACGCGCTGGTCGTGTCCGTCGCGGCGAACGCCGTGCTGGAGACCGCCGCCGTGGTGCGGCTGGTCGGCACCACCACCGAGGTCGCGTTCGGCCACACCGTGGTCGAGGTCGGCCGGCTCGCCGAGGCGACCGTCGTGCTGGAGCAGGTCGGCTCGGTCACCCTCGCCGACAACGTCGAGGTGCTCGTCGGCGACGCGGCCCGGCTCACCCTGGTCACCGTCACCGACTGGGACACCGACGCCGTCCAGGCGCAGCACATCCGGTTCCGGCTCGGCCGCGACGCCAAGGTCACGCACATCCAGGTGACGCTCGGCGGCAACGTCGTGCGGCAGTACACCAGCGTCGACTACACCGGCCGGGGCGGCGAGATCGACGCGTTCGGGCTCTACTTCGCCGACGCCGGCCAGCACCTGGAGCACCGGCTGCTGGTCGACCACTCGGTGCCGGACTGCCGCAGCTTCGTGTCCTACCGGGGCGCGCTGCAGGGCCAGGACTCGCACACCGTGTGGGTCGGCGACGTGCTCATCCGCGCCGAGGCGACCGGCACCGACACGTATGAGATCAACCGCAACCTGGTGCTGACCGACGGGGCGCGCGCCGACTCGGTGCCCAACCTGGAGATCGAGACCGGCGAGGTCGTCGGCGCCGGTCACGCCAGCACCACCGGGCGCTTCGACGACGAGCAGCTGTTCTACCTGATGTCCCGGGGCATCCCGGACGACCAGGCCCGCAAGCTCGTGGTTCGCGGCTTCTTCGCCGAGCTGCTGCACAAGATCCCGGTCGAGTCGCTGCGCGACCGGCTGGGTGAGGTCATCGACTCTCGGCTCGAGGCGGCCGGCACGTGATCAAAGTATGTGCGGTCGCGGACGTGGCGAAGGGGACGGTGCAGCAGTTCGAGGTCGAAGGGACCGAGATCGCGCTCGTCCATGCCGATGACGACAACTTCTACGCCGCCTATGACGAGTGCTCGCACGCCGCGGTCGCGCTGTCCGAGGGCGAGGTCGACGGCTGCACCCTGGAGTGCTGGCTGCACGGCTCGCGCTTCGACCTGCGCACCGGCGAGCCGAGCGGCCTGCCGGCGACCGAACCGGTCCCGGTCTACCCCGTCGAGATCCGCGACGGCGACGTGTACATCGACTTGAATCCCAGTAATGGAGTGACGCAGTGAGCACGCTGGAGATCAGCAACCTGCAGGTGTCGGTGAAGCTGCCCGACGGCGAGCTGAAGCCGATCCTCGCCGGGGTCGATCTGACCGTCCGGGCGGGGGAGACCCACGCCATCATGGGCCCCAACGGCTCCGGCAAGTCCACCCTGGCGTATTCGATCGCCGGTCACCCGCGCTACCAGGTCACCGGCGGCAGCGTGGTCCTCGACGGGCAGGACGTCCTGCAGATGACCGTCGACGAGCGCGCCCGCGCCGGGCTGTTCCTCGCCATGCAGTATCCGGTCGAGGTCCCCGGCGTCTCCGTCGCCAACTTCCTGCGCACGGCGAAGACCGCGATCGACGGCGAGGCGCCGAAGCTGCGCACCTGGGCCGGCGAGCTGCGCGGCGCCATGGAGAAGCTGCAGATGGACCCGGCGTTCGCCCAGCGCAACGTCAACGAGGGCTTCTCCGGCGGTGAGAAGAAGCGCCACGAGATCATGCAGCTGGAGCTGCTCAAGCCGAAGATCGCGGTGCTCGACGAGACCGACTCCGGCCTCGACATCGACGCGCTGCGCGTCGTCAGCGAGGGCGTCAACCGGGTCCGCGAGTCGGGCGACACCGGCCTGCTGCTCATCACGCACTACACCCGGATCCTCCGGTACATCAAGCCCGACCACGTCCACGTCTTCGTCGGTGGCCGCATCGTCGAAGAGGGCGGGCCGGAGCTCGCAGAGCAGCTCGAGGCCGAAGGCTACGAGCGCTACCTGGCGGGTGCGGGACCCGCGACCCACGCATAGGGGAATTATGAACGCGCTGGATGTTGACGCGGTACGCAAGGACTTCCCGATCCTGGATCGGGAGGTCAACGGCAACCCGCTCGTCTACCTCGACTCCGGGAACACGTCGCAGAAGCCTCGCCAGGTGATCGACGCGGTCCGGGAACACTACGAGCTGCACAACGCCAACGTCGCCCGGTCCGTGCACACGCTCGGCACCGAGGCGACCGAGGCGTTCGAGGGCGCCCGCGAGAAGGTCGCGGCGTTCGTCGGGGCGGGCACCGCGGCCGAGATCGTGTTCACGAAGAACTCGACCGAGGCGATCAACCTCGTCGCGCACTCCTTCACCGCCGGTGCGCAGGACCCGCGCCTGCGCCTCGGACCCGGTGACGAGATCGTGATCACCGAGATGGAGCACCACTCCAACATCGTGCCGTGGCAGCTGCTCGCGCAGCGCACCGGCGCGACGCTGCGCTGGTTCGGGCTCACCGACGAGGGCCGGCTCGACCTGTCCCAGCTCGAGGAGCTGATCAACGAGCGCACGAAGCTCGTGTCGGTGGTGCACTACTCCAACCTGCTCGGCACGATCAACCCCGTCGACGTCCTCGTCGCCCGGGCCCGGCAGGTCGGCGCGCTGGTGCTGCTGGACGGCTCCCAGTCGGTGCCGCACATCCCCGTCGACGTGACCGCGCTCGGCGCCGACTTCGTCGCGTTCACCGGGCACAAGATGCTCGGCCCGACCGGCATCGGCGCCCTGTGGGGACGCTTCGAGCTGCTCGACGCCATGCCCCCGTTCCTGGGCGGCGGCTCGATGATCGAGACGGTGGCGATGACCGGCTCGACGTTCATGCCGCCCCCGGCCCGCTTCGAGGCCGGCACCCCGCCGATCGCGGAGGCGGTCGGGCTCGGCGCCGCCGTGGACTACCTGACGGCCGTCGGCATGGACGCGATCCAGGTGTACGAGAAGCAGCTCACCGCCTACGCTCTCGACGCCCTCGCCGCGACGCCGGACGTGCGGGTCATCGGGCCGACGGACACCGCCGACCGCGGGGCGACGATCTCCTTCACCGTCGACGGGATCCACCCGCACGACGTCGGGCAGATCCTCGACGACGAGGGCGTGCAGGTCCGGGTCGGGCACCACTGCGCGCGGCCCACCTGCGTGCGCTTCGGCGTGCCGGCGACCACGCGGGCGTCGTTCTACCTGTACACGACGACGGCCGAGATCGACGCGCTGGTGCGCGGGCTGGAGCGGGTGCGGAAGGTCTTCGCATGAAGCTCGACCAGCTCTACCAGGAGATCATCCTGGATCATTACAAGCGGCCGCACGGCCGTGGCCTGCGCGAGCCGTTCGACGCGGAGGCCCACCACGTCAACCCGACCTGCGGTGACGAGGTGACGCTGCGCGTGTCGATCAAGGGCGACACCGTCGCGGACGTCTCCTACGAGGGCATGGGCTGCTCGATCAGCCAGGCCTCCGCGAGCATCCTGCACGAGCTGCTCAAGGGCGGCACCGTGCAGGACTCGCTGCGCAGGCATGAGGCGTTCGCCGAGCTCATGGGCGGCCGCGGCCAGGTCGAGCCGGACGAGGAGTTGCTGGAGGACGCGGTGGCGTTCGCCGGCGTGGCGAAATACCCTGCCCGGGTCAAGTGCGCGTTGCTGCCATGGATGGCATACAAGGACGCGCTCACCAGGGCAGTTGTTGCTGAAGAAGGCCCAGACGAGGAGAAGGCATGACCGCGGTGCTCGCCGACATCGAAGAGGCGATGAAGGACGTCGTCGACCCCGAGCTGGGGATCAACGTCGTCGACCTGGGCCTCGTGTATGGCATCCACGTCGACGAGGAGAACGTCGCGACCCTCGACATGACACTGACGTCCGCGGCCTGCCCGCTGACCGACGTCATCGAGGACCAGACCCGTCAGGCGCTGACCACCGGCCCGGGCGGCGGTCTGGTCAGCGACATCCGGATCAACTGGGTGTGGCTGCCGCCGTGGGGCCCGGACAAGATCAGCGACGAGGGCCGCGACCAGCTGCGTGCCCTCGGCTTCAACGTCTAGCGGGGTTTGGCCGTCGGGCAGGAGCAGAGGTACTCCACGATCTCCCCGATCGCGCGGATCCTCTGCTCGATCACGTCGGACTCCGCGGCCTTCGCGACCCGGAACCGGTAGTTCTCCAGGATCTGGTCGGGCTTCGTCGCCGCGACGAGGTCCGGCGCGTCGCTGAACGCGCGCTTGAAATGCTCCCAGGCCTCGTCCTTGGTCTCGAAGACCAGGCAGTAGACCTCGGGGGAGTTCCGCAGCGTCCGGTCGAGCTCGATGGCCTGCTCGTCGGTGATGTTCATGCGGAGGAACACCGCCACGTCGACGCCGGGCCGGCCGCAGCTGTCGGCGACCACCTGCGGCGGGTCGTCGCCCGGCGCGAGCCGCCACGCGGCCACCCCACCGGACAGCGCTACGGCCAGCGCGGCCGCCCCGGCGAGGGCCTGCCGGCGCCGTTGCCGGCTCGCGGTCGCGCGGACCGCGGCCACCCCGTCGGGCCGGATCGCGTCGTGGGCCAGTTCGTATTCGGCACGCAGCGCGTCCCGCAGATCGTGTGTCACCGTGGCACCTCTCGATAGTCGTGGAGACTGGCGGCGAGGGAGTGCCGGGCCCGGTACAGCCACGTGCGGACGGTGCCCTCACGGACCCGGCACAGCTCCGCGACCTCGGCCACCGGCAACCCGACCAGGTAGTGCAGCACCACCGCCCGACGCTGCCCGTCGGGCAGGTCCGTGAGCGCGTCCCGGATCGCCACGCCGTGCTCGCCCGGTTCGGGCATCGGCTCGACCCGCAGCATGCCCTGGTGCCGCAGCGCGGTGCGCAGGCGGCGCAGGCGGGACGTGGCGAGGTTCCACGCCACCCGGCGGATCCAGGCGGCGGGCTCCTCGTATCGGCTGATGCGGTCCCAGCGCTGCCAGGCGCGCACGAACGCCTCCTGGGTCAGGTCACGTGCCTCGTCGAGGTCGCCGAGGTACACGCTGAGCTGTGCGGCTATCGGCCGGAACTGCAGCGCGTAACACTCGGCGAACCCGTCGGCATCCCTCATGCAGACATCACGTCCGACGGCGGGGAAAGGTCACAGCACCAGGATGACTGCCAGAACCGCGATGACCGCGCTCGACGTCAGCGCGGTCCACAGCCGGCCGCGCGGGCTGGTGAGCACCTTCCCGAGCAGGGTGCCACCACCGGCGATCAGCAGCTGCCAGCTCGCCGACGCCACGAACGCGGCCAGGACCCACACGGTCTCGCCCGCGGCGGACAGGCCGTCGTCGGCGCGCCGGCCGAGGACCAGCGCACCGAAGTAGACGATGGTCGCCGGGTTGAGCAGGGTGAGGCCGAGCAGCGCGAAATACGCGCCGGCCGGGCGGCTCATCCTGCCGTCGGTGTCGCGGGCCCGCGCCGCGTCGCGACGGTGCCTGAGTGCGTCGACGGCGGTCTTGGCGGCGAGCGCCAGGAGTACCACCGCCGCGACCCAACGCAGAGGCGTCGAGATCGGTGCGATCAGCCCCGCGAGGGCGGCGCCGCCGAGGACCGCGACGACCGCATAGATCCCGTCGGCGGTGGCGACGCCCAGCGCGGCGCCGGCGCCGGTCCTCCAGCCGGAGCGGGCGGCGAGGCCGGCGATCAGGGCGCCGATGGCACCGACCGGGACCGCCACCCCGTAACCGGCGAGCATCCCCGAGAGGATGATCTCGCCGAGGCCGGGGATCACGAGCGCTGCTTGCGGCTCGCCTCCGTCGGGGTGCCGGCCTGTCGCATGGTCCCTTCGCCGGCGGGGGCGGGGACTGCGGCGGGTCGGCATCGGCTCATGGCGAGCATCATGCCGACGGCTGCTCCCCGTCGCGACCGATATTTTTCAGCGCCTCCCGCTGGGACAATCCGGACAGGTCCGGGTGGTCGGCGACGTAGCGGCGGACCGCGGCAGGGTCGGTCTTCGCGTATTCACGCAGCGCCCAGCCGATCCCCTTGCGGATGAAGAAGTCCTGTTCGTGCCGCCATCGGGTGCAGTACGCGAAGAGCCGCTCGGCGTCCGTGGCGGCGCGGTACCGCAGCTGGTGCAGGATCGCGGTGCGCGCCACCCACAGGTCGTCGTCGGCGGCCCAGGCGTCCATCGGGGTCTGATCGCCGCTGACGACGGGGCCGACGACGTTGGCGGCGAGCGCGTCGACGGTGTCCCACCACGATTTCGTGGTGATGAGCGTCCGCAGGGTCGGCAGGGCGGCCGGGGTGAGCGTCTTCGCGTGGCGGGTCAGCAAATCGCAGGCGAAGTACTGGAACTCCCGCTCCGGCAGCTCCCAGCATGCCTGCGCGACTTCCAGGGGGTCGCCCGGCGCCGTCAGGAACGGCCTGGCCAACTGCCGCCGCAGCGGGCTCGGCAGGCCGAGGAACTCGAACTGGTCCCGCATGTACGCGCGCATCGCCGCGGCCTGACCGGGGGCTGCGTGCTCCCGGTAGACCGCGGCGAGGTCGTCGATCAGACGTGCTTGCGTCACAGGCTGCTGGTGGCGAACGTGTCGCACTGCTTCGGGTCGCCCTTGTCGAAGCCGATCTTGAACCACTTCTGGCGCTGCGCGGACGTGCCGTGGGTGAACGCGTCGGGGTTCACGCCGCTGCCGGACTTCTTCTGGATGGTGTCGTCGCCGATCGCCTGGGCCGCTTCCAGCGCCTCATCGATGTCCTGCTGGGTGATGCTCTTGAAGAGCACCGCGTCGCCCTCTTTGTCCTTGGTCTCCGTGGCGTGGAAGGCCCAGGTCCCGGCGTAGCAGTCGGCCTGCAGCTCCAGGCGCACCGAGCCCGACGTGGGGCCGGTGTCGCCCTGCTGGACCTTGGCGTTGGTGCCGAGCAGGTTCTGGATGTGGTGGCCGTACTCGTGCGCGATCACGTACGGCGCGGCGAACTCGCCCTTGGCCCCGAAGCGGCTGGAGAGCTCGTTGTAGAAGGTGAGGTCGATGTACACCTGGCTGTCGGTGGGGCAGTAGAACGGCCCGACGCCGGAGTCGGCCTGGCCGCAGCCGGTGTTGACGGCGCCGTTGAAGTAGTTCGTCTTCACCGGCTGGTACTCCTTGCCGAACGCCAGCGGCATCTCGGTCTTCCAGTACGCCTGGACGGAGTTGATGTAGAGCAGGTTGCGGCAGTCGGCGTCGTTGAACCGGTCCTTGTTGGACTTGTCGCAGCGCTTCTCGATGTCGGAGTTGTCGGCCTGCTGGTCGCCGCCGCCCCCGCCGCCGAGGATGCCGCTGCCGAAGAGGCCGCCGCCGCCGCAGATCACCAGCGCGAGCACGATCAGGGTGATGATGAGGCCCATCTTGCCGCCCCCACCGATGGGGATGGGGATGCCGCCGATACCGCCGCCACCGCCACCGCCGCCACCACTGGTCGACCCGCGCAGGTCGTTGACCTGGCTGCTGTCGAGGTCGGCATCGTCGTTGAACTCCATGGCACACCTCTTCGTACGGGGGGACCTTGCGGGATCGACCGGTGTCTGCTCCGACCGGTACCCGATGATCTTGTGACGTAATCGTGTGGCGGTCCTGCGCGGTGCGCACGGTACGATATGCGGGTGACTCGTACTCAGAGGGAGTGACCCCAGTTCTGAACCTGGAGTCTGTCCACCTTCCCTTTGAATATTTCGAGAGCGAGTCCTTCCTGTGATCACGACCACGGGTCTTGAGCTGCGCGCGGGCGCGCGCATCCTCCTCAGCGACATCAACCTCCGCATCCAGCCCGGCGACCGCATCGGTCTCGTCGGCCGCAACGGTGCCGGGAAGACCACCACCCTCAAGGTCCTCGCGGGTGAGGGCACCCCGCACGCGGGTCTGGTGGACAGCCGTGGCCCCGTCGGCTACCTGCCGCAGGACCCGCGCACCGGCGACCTTGAGGTGACCGCCCGCGACCGGGTCCTGTCCGCCCGCGGCCTGGACACCATCTATGCCGAGATGAAGGCCCTCGAGGCTCGTCTGGGCGATGACGACCGGCTGATCCGGCGGTACGGGCAGCTCGAGGACCAGTTCGCCGGGCTCGGCGGTTACGCGGCCGAGGCCGAGGCCGCCCGGATCTGTGCCAACCTGGGCCTGCCCGACCGGGTCCTCGCGCAGACCATCGGCACGCTGTCCGGCGGTCAGCGGCGCCGCATCGAGCTGGCCCGCATCCTGTTCCGCGACGCGGCCGCGACCGGCGGCGGCATCCTGCTGCTGGACGAGCCGACCAACCACCTCGACTCGGACTCCATCACCTGGCTGCGGAACTTCCTGTCCAGCCACAAGGGCGGCCTGGTCGTCATCTCCCACGACGTCGACATGCTCGACGCGATCGTCAACAAGGTGTGGTACCTCGATGCCAACCGCGCCACGATCGACTTCTACAACCTGAACTGGAAGCTGTACCAGCAGCAGCGCGAGACCGACGAGAAGCGCCGCAAGCGCGAGCGGGCCAACGCGGAGAAGAAGGCCGGCGCCCTGTTCGCGCAGGCGGACAAGATGCGGGCCAAGGCCACCAAGACCATCGCCGCGCAGAACATGGCCCGCCGGGCCGAGCGCATGCTGGGCGATCTCGAAGAGGTCCGGGTCTCCGACAGGGTCGCGAAGGTGCGCTTCCCCAACCCGAAGCCGTGCGGCAAGACCCCGCTGACGGCGTCCGGGCTGTCGAAGTCGTACGGGTCGCTCGAGATCTTCATGGACGTCGACGTGGCCGTCGACCGCGGCTCCCGGGTGGCGATCCTCGGGCTCAACGGCGCCGGCAAGACCACGCTGCTGCGGATGCTGGCCGGGGAGCTCTCGCCGGACAGCGGTGAGGTGCACGAGGGGCACGGCCTGCAGCGCGGGTACTACGCCCAGGAGCACGAGCAGCTCGACGTCGACCGGACCATCCTGGAGCTGATGCGCTCCGCCGCCCCGGACCAGAACGACACCGAGCTGCGCAAGATCCTCGGCGCGTTCCTGTTCACCGGCGACGACGTCGACAAGCCCGCCGGGGTGCTGTCCGGCGGGGAGAAGACCCGGCTCGCCCTGGCGACGCTGGTCTGCTCCGGCGCCAACGTGCTGCTGCTCGACGAGCCGACGAACAACCTCGACCCGATCAGCCGGGAGCAGGTCCTGGACGCGATCGCGCGCTACCCGGGGGCGATCGTGCTCGTCACGCACGACCCGGGCGCGGTAACGGCGCTCAAGCCGGACCGGGCGATCCTGCTGCCCGACGGCGTCGAGGACGCGTGGAGCGACGACCTCCTCGAACTGGTCGAGCTCGCCTGAGCCCTTACCAGGGTGTTATCAGCAGGGCCTCCACGACGATCGCGAGGACTGCCCCCACTGCCGTGAGCAGCAGCGGGGTCGGGGGCAGCTCGCCGCCGGGCTTCTCGGGCGCCACCGCGGCGACGGTCAGCCACGGGAAGAACGGCAGCCAGGCGTGCTCGACGCCGCCGCGGGCCAGGCCGGCCGCGATGGAGAACACCACGGCCGCGCCGGCGCCCACCAGGAACGGCCAGGCGGCGGTGTTGCGGACCTTGCGCGCGCTGGCGACGATCGCCGGCCCGGTGGCCAGCAGCAGCACGACCACGCTGATCGCGCTCCACCACAGCACCGACCGGTAGGGCGCGACCCGGCTGGCGTAGTCGGTCTCCGCGGTGACCAGGCCGTCGGCCCAGCTGAAGCCGAGCAGCTGCGCGGTCAGGACGGGCGCGAGTGCGCCGATGCCCGTGACCACGTTCAGGAACGCCCGCCGTCTGGCGAAGTAGATGAACACGATCGACAGGCCCAGCCACGGCGCGGAGTACGAGAACAGCGCCGCGACACCGGTCAGCAGGCCGGCGGCGAGGGCCCACGCCGTGGCCTGCAGCCTGCGAACCCTGGTGCGGCTGGCGCGCAGGCCCGCGACGATGGCCGCGGCGCCGAGCGTGGCGACCAGGCCGTCGAGGCTCACCGCCACCCAGATCGCGTACGGGGCCAGCACGAGCACCGGCAGGTACCGCCGGGCGGCCGGTTCGCCGACCGAGTCGCGGACCGCCGACAACACCAACGGAATCGTCAGCGCCGATAGGGCGGTGATCAGGAATCCGAGGACGACGTGGTTGTCGACACCGATTTGGTCGGCCAGCCACAAAAACAGTACGGGACCCGGCGGATGGCCCCGGGAGGCGACGGAGTGCGCCGGTGCGTCGGCCGTGAAATGTCTGAGGTATGCCAGCGGATCGGCACCCACCCGCCTTACATCACCCAGGTATTCCTCCGGCGAGCCCAGAGCTTTCGTAAGACCCGACCAGCCATCGACAAGCGCCAAAGCGATAGCCCACGTCAGGCCGGCGATGTACCCGAATAGCTGAATTTTTCGCCATGATCGTCGCTGGATGGCGCCACGTGACGCAGACCACAGTACCGCCGCGGCCACCAGTGGCGCCAGCACGCTGCCCGGCCCGACCCTGATCTTGTACCTGCCGAGGAAGGGGGCGCTGGCGGTGCCCAGACGGGCGTCGAGCTGCACCGCAAGCGCGGCGAGCGCGAGTCCGCACAGGCCGAGGACAACCCAACAGAGCGCATCGCGACGCTCACGATGCGCAGTCCATGGTCGGTCGGTGGGGGGTTCGCTCATCACGGCGCATCACGGTATCGGGTAGGCGACAATGCTGTGCGTGTCGGTTGGCGTGCCGTCGATATCTAGCGCATGATCGTTCGAGGCGGTCTAATAGGTGGGACCGCACCAACCGCTCTGTCTGGGACGTGAGGGATCAGCATGGCAGCCACCGCCACCACCAGCACCGAGAAGGGTCGCCGGATCGTCGGCGCCGAAAGGCAGACACTGGCGAAGGACCTCGTGAAGCGGTACACCAACGGTGAGAGTATCCGCGCGCTCGCCGCTTCCACCGGTCGTTCCTATGGATTCGTGCACCGGGTGCTGACCGAATCTGGCGTTCAGCTTCGTCAGCGTGGCGGTGCCCGGCGCCGCAAGAAGGCGTGAACGCCACTCCCACGTCGGGAGAGGCTCGTTTCGACGTCGATGGGCCGGTTGCGACGGTGACGTTGGACCGGCCCGAGGTCCTCAACGCCCAGACCCCAGCGTTGTGGACCGACCTCCGCGCGTTCGGCCGGTCACTGCCGGGCGACGTGCGGGTGGTGATCGTCCGCGGATCCGGGCGGGCCTTCTCAGCCGGGCTCGACACCTCGGTGGCCGCGACGATGCTCGGCGGCGTCTCCGAAGCGCAGATCGCGCAATATCAGGAGGCGTTCGCGTGGCTGCGGCAGCCGTCGCTCATCTCGATCGCGGCGGTGCACGGCCACGCCATCGGCGCCGGTTTCCAGCTCGCCCTCGCCTGTGACTTCCGGGTCGTGGCCGAGGACGTCAAGTTCTGCATGGCCGAGGTCACGCTCGGGCTCGTCCCGGACCTCGGGGGCACGAAGCGGCTCGTCGAGCTGGTCGGTTATGCGCGAGCCCTGGAGCTGTGCGTGACCGGCCGGCGCGTGCCGGCCGCCGAGGCCTCGCAGATCGGTCTCGCCAACGTGGTGGTGCCGTTCTCCGCGCTCTCCGACGCCGTGAGTGACCTGACCGCGGCCGTCCTCGCGGGTTCGCGGGACGCGGTCGTGGAGATCAAGGCGCTGATCGCCGCGGCCGGCGGGCACACCTTCGCCCAGCAGGAGGCGGTCGAGCGGGCCGCGCAGGTCCGGCGGATCCAGGATCTGGCGGGCGCGGGCGAATAAGTTTTTGTCGTACCCCCGGGGCATGCTTGTGCTCAAGGTTCCGACCGGGGGTGGCGATGAGTTCGAGTGGCATGGCTGGCTGGGAGACGCTGCGTGCCCTGCGCAAGGCCGATGAGCTGGCGGGCAAGCGACTGGCCCGCGGCACGGCGAAGCGGATCCTCGCCTTCGCCCGGCCCTATCGCAGTGACATCAGTGTCTTCCTGGTCACCGTCGTGCTCGGCGCGGCCATCGGCGTCGCCACGCCGTATCTCGCCGGCGACGTCATCAACAAGATCAACGCCGGTGGTCCCGACGCCGGCGCGGCGATCGTGCGGGTCGCGCTGCTCATCGGCGCGCTCGCCGTCGTCGACGCGCTGCTGTCGCTCGTCCAGCGGTGGTATTCGGCCCGCATCGGCGAGGGCATCATCCTGTCGCTGCGCACCCAGGTCTACGGTCACGTGCAGCTCATGCCGCTGCAGTTCTTCACCCGCACCCAGACCGGCGCCCTCGTCAGCCGGCTCAACAACGACGTGCAGGGCGCCCAGCGCGCGTTCACCTCGACCCTGTCCGGCGTCGTCAGCAACGTCATCCAGCTCGTCCTCACCGCCGCGGTGATGCTCACCCTGTCCTGGCAGGTGACCCTGCTGTCGCTGGTCATGCTGCCGGTCTTCATCCTCCCGGCCCGCCGCGTCGGCAAGCGCCTCGCCGGGCTCACCCGCGAGGCCTATCAGCTCGACGCCACCATGAACGCGACGATGACCGAGCGCTTCGGCGTCGCCGGCGCCCTGCTGGTCAAGCTGTTCGGCCGGCCGGAGACCGAGGCGTCCCGCTTCGCCGACCGGGCCGGCCGAGTCCGCGACATCGGCATCCAGACCGCCATGTTCAGCCGCGTGTTCTTCGTCAGCATGCTGCTCGTCGCCTCGCTCGCGCAGGCCCTCACCTATGGGCTCGGCGGCTGGTTCGCCGTGCACGGCCAGATCACCGCCGGCACCGTCGTCACCCTCGCGCTGCTGCTCAGCCGGCTCTACGGTCCGCTGACCGCGCTGTCCAACGTCCGGGTCGACGTGATGAGCGCGCTGGTCTCGTTCGAGCGGGTCTTCGAGGTCCTCGACCTCGCCCCCGGCATCGCCGAGCGCCCCGACGCCCGCCCGCTGCCGCCCGGCGCCGCGAAGGTCGAGTTCCGCGACGTCCACTTCCGCTACCCGAGCGCGTCCGAGGTCTCCCTCGCGTCCCTGGAGGACGTCGCGTCGCTGGACCGCACCGTCACCGACGAGGTCCTCAAGGGCGTCTCCTTCACCGTCGAGCCGGGCCAGATGGTCGCGCTCGTGGGCCCCTCCGGCGCCGGCAAGTCCACCACCGCCATGCTCGTCCCGCGCATCTACGACACCAGCGGCGGCGCGGTCCTCGTCGGCGACGTCGACGTCCGCGACGCCACCCTGCAGTCCCTGCGCGACGCCATCGGCGTCGTCACCCAGGACTCCCACCTCTTCCACGAGAGCATCGCCGACAACCTGCGCTACGCGAAGCCCGACGCCACCGACGAGGAGATCCGCACCGCGCTGCGCCGCGCCCAGGTCGGCGACCTCGTCGACTCCCTCCCGGAAGGCCTCGACACCGTCGTCGGCGAGCGCGGCTACCGCTTCTCCGGCGGCGAGAAGCAACGCATCGCGATCGCCCGCCTCCTGCTCAAGGCCCCGTCCATCGTCATCCTCGACGAGGCCACTGCCCACCTCGACTCCGAGTCCGAGGCCGCCGTCCAGCGCGCCCTCGCCGAGGCCCTCACTGGGCGCACCGCCCTCGTCATCGCCCACCGCCTGTCCACGATCCGCGACGCCGACCAGATCCTGGTCGTCGACGACGGCCGCATCGTCGAGCACGGCACCCACGACTCGCTGGTCGCGGCGGCCGGCTTGTATGCGGAGCTGTACCGGACCCAGTTCGCCATCCCCGACTCCCCGCTACCCGACGCCGCCCCCTTCCCGCCCGACCCCCTCCTTCCCGCTCCCACCGCCTGACCCGGAACCGCGCCGTCACCTCCCCGGCCCGCTCCCGCCGTCTGACCGGAAACGTGCCGCCACCTCCCCGGCCGGCAACGCCGTGCTGTCGCCTCCCCGGCCGTACCGTGCCGTCGCCTCTCCGGCCGGGGCAACGCGGTGCCGTCGCCTCTCTGGCCGGACCGTGCCGTCGCTTCTCCGGCCGGCAACGCCGTGCCGTCACCTCTCCGGCCCGCTCCCACCGTCCGTCACCTGCCCGGCAACGCCGTGCCGCCACCTCCCCGGCCGCACCCACCGTCTGACCGGAAACGTGCCGCTACCTCCCCGGCAACGCCGTGCCGTCGCCTCTCCGGTCGGACCGTGCCGTCGCCTCTCCGGCCCCGGCAACGCCGTGCTGTCACCTCTGCGGCCCGCTCCCACCGTCTGACCGGAAACGTGCCGTCACCTCTGCGGCCGGACCGTGCCGTCACCTCTCCGGCAACGCCGTGCCGCCACCTCCCCGGCCGGACCGTGCCGTCGCTTCTCCGGCCCGCTCCCGCCGTCTGACCGGAAACGTGCCGCCACCTCCCCGGCAACGCCGCGCCGCCACCTCCCCGGCCGGACTGTGTCGTCGCTTCTCCGGGCGGGCCGTGCCGTCGCCTCCCCGGGCGGGCCGTGTCGTCGCTTCTCCGGGCGGGCCGTGCCGTCGCCTCCCCGGGCGGGCCGTGTCGTCGCTTCTCCGGGCGGGCCGTGCCGTCGCCTCCCTGGCCGGACCGTGTCGTCGCTTCTCCGGCCGTGTCGTCACCTCCCCGGGCGGGCCGTGTCGTCGCTTCTCCGGGCGGGCCGTGCCGTCGCTTCTCCGGCCCGCCCCCACCGTCTGACCGGAAACGTGCCGTCACCTCCCCGGCAACGCCGCGCCGTCACCTCTCCGGCCGGCAACGTGGCGTCAACCGGCGGCAGCGCCCAGGGCGTGCCCTGCCGCTCATGTAGGTGGCGATCGTTGACGGTTCGTCGTGACGGATGGGTCGACGCGTCGTAGGACGGTGAACGGACCGCTGTTGCCCGAGGCCGGAAGGTATTCGGGCCGGGTGGGTGCTGTCGGGGATCGCCGGGGTCCTCGTGGACGTTGCGGGCCGGGGCTGCGCAGCGGGGATCGGCCGGAACGGCACGGGTCATGGACGATCTGTCATGAACGGTTGCGACGGCGGAGCGCGTACATGACCTGGGACGGTTCCTTGCGGTGGCCCAGTTCGTGACGACGGCCGGCCCGTGGATGGACGATCAGCGCGGTTCCTCGTCCGCGCGCACCGGCATGCGGCCGACGCCCCGGAAAGGGGCTGTGCGTCGCAGGTGTGCGGGCCGGCTCACTCCTGGTCAGGATGGCGCCAGCCCGCAGCTGTCGCATCCCGTCGGGCGCGATCAGGGTCATCCTGCCCCGGCCCGGCGCGGGGTTCGGAGACGTCGGACGTGCTCGTGGCCGATCAGGGCTACGCCTGCGACTGCATCCGGACGCGCTGCGGCGTCGCGGGATCCGGCACCATCCCGGAACGCGAGGACCGGCCGCCTGCGAGCGCGCGCCGGCCTCTCCCGCAGGCGCCTCGTCCTCATCGCCGCACTCAGGTGGCTCCCTCCCGCCGCGGCGCCGGCCCGCTGGCGTGCCGCGGTGGCGTGCCGGCAGTCGGGCGGTGTGAGCGCGGAAACTCGCTGGGCCTGGGCGGCCACCGAAGTTCCGCGATCATGGTGACGAGCGCCTGGCCCGGCACGCATCCCGGTCCGATCCGAACCGCCCGCAGACGCCAGCACTCGCCGGATCCCCACAATCCGGTGGATCCCTGTTCGCCGGCGACCGCCGCGCGAAGTGCATGAGCCGAGGACCTTCAGAGCCCGGGTAGATCACACGGTGTCGATGTGCGCCCCCGCCCGGGCCTGCGAGCCGTGCGCGTGCCAGAGTGCTGCGCCGGCATCCGTACGTTCGGCGCGAAACGGACATGCCGTGCGTCCGGCTGGGAGTGTTCGCGCTTGATGGCTCGGCGTGGTAGTGCCGCGGGCGACGTGGTCCGGTCGTGCCGGGTGGCGGAGCGACAGTATGCAATGGGCATTCTCGGGCGTGTTCCGGCGTGTCCGGGCGTTCTGCGCATGCGATCGATGGTGCTCATCATCACACTTGACAGACGTCGAGATTGGTCAATGTGTTAGCCACGGCTCGCGTTTGATGGGGGATTGTCGATTGGTTCTTCGGGAAAATGTGCGGCCTTGGCGGGGTGGTGTGCTCAGGCGAGCAGGGGCCAGGCGAACTGCGCGGCGGTGGCCTGCAGGGCCGGGGTCTGCGGGTAGTTCTGGCTGGGCAGTTGTGCCCGGATCGCCCTGAGCCAGTCCCGGTACGTCGCACCCGCCGGCAGGTCTGCGAGGGCGGTGAGCGCCACGTACGTGAAGGCGCCGTTGGGGCGGCCGGAGAACGTGGCGTCGTAGGAGTACTCGGTGTCGCGGCACGCGGCCAGCAGCAGCGCCGCGGAGCGGGGGTGGGCCCGGAGTGCGCCGCGGCCCGGGAGGCCGGCGGGAGGGATGGCGGGCGGGGGCAGGAACGTCGACGGGGCGAGGAAGCGGCTCGAGCAGCGGCTGTCGCCGAGGGGGCGGCTCAGCCGGGTCAGGGTTCCCGAGTGGCACGAGTCGGAGATGAGCACCGTGCGCACGCCGGGGGCGGCCGTGCTGAACAGCGTGGACAGTTCGTCGTCGAGCAGTGGGCCGTTGGCGGCGATGTCGTGCGGGCAGATGGCCTCGTCGCGGTGGTCGGGCTCGTCGCCGTCGAGGTCCGGGACCCAGGTGCCGTGGCCGGAGTACGTGATGACGACCGCGTCGCCGGCGGACGTGCGGGACAGCAGGTCGGCGATGCCGGTGCGGATCGCGGCGCCGGATGCGGCGCTGTCGAGCAGGGTGCGCACGTCGAAGCCGCGGGCGGTCAGGGCGTCGGTCCAGTCGGCGGCGTCGTTGCGGCAGCCGTACAGGTCGTTGGAGACGCCCGGGTAGTCGTTGATGCCGACGCAGAGTGCGAGTTTCATGGTGTCCCCCGTGAACACGTCGAAACGATGGAACCTTCTGTAGTGAAGGCGTCACAGGGAGGCGATTAGGTTCAGCCGGCGCCGAAGCAGACGAACGGGGTCGCCTCTGGCAGGTCGGCCAGGGCGCGGGCGGGGGAGACGCCGGCCGCGACGGCGTGGTGGTAGTGCGCCATGACCTTGGGGCCGAGCTCGTCGGGGATCCGGGCGACGCTGGCCACGACGTTGGCGGTGCCGGCGTGCAGCAGGGCGGCGGTGAAGCCGACGAGTTCGTCGCCGGCCCGCACGACGGCGCGGCCGACGTCGCAGGCGGAGAGCACGACCTGGCTGGGGGCGGTGCCGAGGCGTTGCAGCTCGTACGCCAGGAGCGGGCCGTCGCCGAGCTCGAGCCGGGAGAACAGGACGTTCTGCGTGTCGTGGTAGCCGTGCGCGGCGACGTGGACGACCGGCGCCGCGTCCATGCCGGCCAGGACGCTGGTCGCGGTGGCGGCGGCGCCTCGCAGGACCCGGCCCTGCGGGTAGAGCGCGGCGATCGCGGCGATCTCTGCGTCGGCGTGCACGAGGTCGGGACCGGCGACGAGCAGCGGCGCGCCTGTCGCTCCGGCGTTGTCCACGGTACGGGCAGCGAGCCACACCGAAGCCGACGGCGCCACCGCCACGGGGCGTCTGCGCAGGCTGGGCAGGAGACCCCAGGGCAGGACGGCGAGCTGTCTGGTTGGCACGAGCACCACGTCGTGGGAGCCGAGCGCTGCGCGTACCGGAGCGATCAACGCCTGGTCGAGGGTGGCGGCCTGCCGGTCGGCGCTGGCCCGCACCACCGCCGCGAGTTTCGCCGGCAGGCGCCGGTCGGCGGCGGTGTCGAGGTCGCTGAGCAGGCGCCGGACCGACTCGGCGACGGGGGCGTAGGCGCCGAGCTCGACGGACGTGATCGTCCCGCCGGCGAGGACGAGGGCGTGCAGCCGGTCGCGGCGCACGAGGTAGCTGACCATGCACTGGCCGGCGCCGGCGAGCTCGGCCAGGACCGCGGCGTCGGTGGCGGCGCCGTGCCGCTCCTCGGTGTCGCCCGCCCACCAGCCCTGCCGGCGGATGCGCTGCTCGAGCTCGGCGCAGCGGGTTCGCAGCAGCGGCTCGGGGCGGCCGTCGAGCTCGGCGAGGCGGACCGCGCGGCGCAGCTGGCGCAGCTCCGCGAGGGCCTCCGCCGCCTGCGGGTCCTGCGGCGGCAGCACCGAGCGGATCCGGAACGACTGGGCGCGCGAGCGTTCCGACCAGTTGAAGACGAGGTTCGGCGGGCCGAGGGACCAGGAGATGTCCAGCCCGTACGTGCCGAGGTCCGCGCCGAGCGCGGCGACGCTGCTCTGCAGCTCCAGGCTGCCGAACCGGCGCCGGTGCTCCTGCAGCGTGGCGAGGCCCTTGCGCAGCTCGTCGAGGGCGGCGGGGGCGCGGCCGTCGGCGCGGTGCAGTTCGGCGCGGGTGAGGCGGCGCAGGAGGTGCGTGTCGAGGGGGACGTCGGCCGGCAGGGTCCGCCGCGCCGCGACGCGTTGCTCGACGGTGGGGATGTCGCCGGCGGCGACCCGGGCCCGCAGGGCGAGCAGTTCGGCGCTGCCGGCGTCGTGGCGCAGGCCGAGTTCCCGCAGCGTCGCCGCGAGCCGGGTGGCCCGCCTGGCGACGGCGAGCAGCTTGCGCCGCGCCGCCCTGGCCGCGGCTCTGACCTCGGCAGCCGCAGCGGCTTCGGCGGCGGCCATTGTGGCTTCGGCTTCGGCCGGCAGACCGGACGCCCCGTTTGACGACGACTCAGACGACGTCCGGGAGGGTGCCTCGGACGACGCCCCCGCAGCCGCCGACGCGGCAGGCACGGCAGCCGCAGAGGGGACCAGCGATGGCGTGGTGGCGGGCCGTGCGGTGGCGGGCGGCGGCGGTGCGGCTGCGGGTGGCGGCAGTGGCAGCTGGGTTCTGGCGGCGGCGGCCAAATCGACGCGGACCTGCAGTGAGGCTGCCAACGCGGCCCAGGCGCGGTTGCGGCGCCGGGTGAAGCGGGCCCTGGCGCGGGCGCTCCACACCGCCGCCGCGGCCAGGTCGCCGCTGCCCAGGGCGGCCTGGGCGCGGGCGAGTTCGGCCTCGCCGAGGTCCTGGCTGAGGCGGTGGCGTTTGAGCAGCTCGATGGCCTGGTCGAGCTCCTCGGCGGCGGCGGTGTCCAGGCCGGCGCCGAGGAGGGCGCGGCCCCGGTCGAGCATGGAGATGGCGAGGAAGCCGTCGGCGCCCAGCCGGCGCAGCGAGTCGGCGGCCGTGTCGAACGTCTGCAGCGCCGCGGGCACGTCGCCGCCGGCGAGGTCGCAGTAGCCGAGGTTGTGTTCGACCTTGGCGGCGAGCAGGTCCAGGCCGTGGGCGCCGGCGAGGTCGCGGCAGAGGAGCAGGTCGGCGCGGGCGAGGCGGACCCGGCCGGCGGTGAGGTGCACGACGCCGCGGTTGAGCAGGGTGCGGGCGAGGACGGCGGGCTCGCCGTGCTCCTGCAGGACGGGGACGGCGGCGTCGAGCAGCTTCAGCGCGGCGTCGATCTCGCCGACGCGGAGCAGGAGCAGGCCGCGCTGCTGCAGGACGGTGCCGACGTCGGTGAGGTCGGCGAAGGACTCGGCCCGGTCGAGCAGCTCCAGGCCCAGGTCGGTGCGGCCCTGCTCGGCCTCGGCGTGGGCGAGGGTCAGCAGGAGCCGCGCGGCGAGGGCGGGCGTCGACGGCTCGTCGCCCGGCCAGCCGAGGAGCCGGAGCGCCTCCGTGGCGCGTCTCGCGGCGGTTGCGGGCTGCCCGGCGGCGCCGGCCCGCACCGCGGAGCGGTGCAGCCGCACCGCCCGGGCCACCACCCTGGGGTCGGGAACGGCGTCGGGCATGCCTGTAGCCCGCGCGGGTCCGCGCGGGTCGACCGGGCTGGGCGGTTCCTCGGCTACACCACGAACGATGGCGTCACCACCGTCCGGCCGCCATCGGCTTCTTGGTCGGTCGGGTGTACCCGGATCTGCACCTCGCCCCGGGTCACGCGCTGCGCGGCGAAGCGGCCGCCCTCGTCGGTGTCCATCGTCTGCGGGCCGTCCACGGTGCGCAGCTCGATGCGGCAGGGTGACGGCGGGGCGAGCCAGCCGTCGAGGCGGACGGTGCCGCCCGCGGCGGCGGTCCACTCGACCATGATCGTCAGGCTGGCGGACTCGAACGTGGCGCGGGTCGTCTCCTCGTCGCCGCGGACCCCCGCCAGCACGCCGGCGGGGGGTTGCGGGACGAGACGGCAGACCTCGATGTCGAAGCCGGTGACGCTGAGGGAGAAGAGCAGGTCAGCGGGGACAGGGTCGACCAGGCCGGCGATGCGGCGCAGGTCGGCGAGGAGCGCGTCGTCGTCCATCGGGCCCTACCCCGGGAACCCGTCGAGTGCCCGGAGCGCCCGTTGCACGGTGGACTTCGCGTCGAGCTGCTCGAGGCGAAGCTGCGGGTCCTCGGCCGCGTTCGCGAGCAGCAGCGCGGCGACCTCGGCGGCGCCGAGCCCGGCGGCGAACGAGCTGCCGCTCCACGAGGCGAACCCGCGGGTGTAGTCGTCGGCGTCGAGGGTCTCGCGGCGCGTGGGCCGGCCGCCGGCGTTGCCGGCCGGGGTCGCGAAGGCGGCGCCCCGGCTGCCCTGGATCTTCGGGTACGTGCTGACCAGCGCCGACCCCGGTGCCCAGTAGCGGACCCACGGGCCGTCGTTGCTGAACATGGCCTTGGCGTCGTTGGGCTGGAACGCGCCGACGCTCATCACCGGCAGCTCCGCGTCGCTGGGCAGGGCCGCGGGGTAGAACTCGCGGGAGGTGGCGTGGTTGCCGGCGGCGGCGACCACGACGACCCCCGCGGCGAGCAGCCGGTCCACGTGTTCCTGCAGGCGGATGGTGTACGTGGTGTCGGCCGCGTTCTCCACGTAGTAGCCGAGGGAGAGGCACACGACGTCGACCATCGCGCCGCCGGTGCCGGCCTGGGCGGCTTCGACCTGGTCGGCGAGCCGGTCGAGGGCGATGAGCAGGTCGCTTTCGTAGACGACGCCGTCGCTGTGCATGACCCGGATCTGCAGGACGGTCGCGTCGGGGGCGACCTGCCGCACGAGGCCGCCGATGAACGTGCCGTGGCCGGTGTGGCTGCCGAGCTCGCCGGCGACGGAGCCGGTGCTGATCTGCCGCTCCCACGCGTCGCGGAGCCGCTGCAGCCGGTGACCGTCGGCGATGAGCTGGTCCTGCGCGGCGAGGATCGTGGCCTGCAGCTCGGCGTCGACGGCGGTGAACCCGTCCGCGGGCAGCGCCGAGCCGGCCGGTGCGGGGACGTCGAGCCACTCGTGCGGGGCGATGCCGGTGTCGAGGATCGCGACGACGGGACGCCGGTCGCCGAGCTCGTCGATGGTGCGCCGGCGGGGCGGCTGGAGGACCAGGTCGACCGGCTGGCGGCCGGCGCCGCCGGCGAAGCGCCAGGCGCTGCCCTCGGTCATCGGGGACCCCTCCGTCATGGGGGAGCCCTCGGTCATCGGCGAGCCCTCCGTCATGGGGGACCCCTCCGTCATCGGAGAGCCCTCCGTCATGGGAGAGCCTTCGGTCATGGGCGAGCCCTCGGTCATCGGCGAGCCCTCGGTCATCGGTACCCCTCCGATGGAGGCACCGAAGAGCAGGTGGTCGAGGGACAGGTGGGCGCCGTGGCCGCTGGCCCGCAGCGCCTTCAGCGCGGCCCACGCGTCGATGGCCTCGGGGTCGGCGCCGTGCGCCGCGACGAGCTGCACGGCCCGCACCCGCCGCCGGACGGCCCGCTCCCTGACCGGCCCGTCCGGGCCGCCGTGGTCGGCGGTGAGGCGCATGCCGGTCGCGGCGAGCGTCCGGTTGCAGTGTTCGAGGGCATCGGGTTGCTCCGCCGGCTCGGTCGACAGGAGCACACCGGCGCGATACACGGTCGGCGCGGACGCGCCGTCGCCCGGCTGCAGGATGCGGGCGCCGTGGCGGCGCAGCACCGCTGCCGAGGGCAGCCAGGGCGTCGACGGCGGCGAACCGCTGTCGTCGCCGAGATCGGGCAGCGCGTCCCCCGTCATCCGTCGGCAGCGTAACTGCATGTGGCTCTCCATCCCCGCGGGGCGCCGCCCGACTGATGACAGCGCCGTCTCACTTGACTAGAGAGCGCCCGGACGGCCCCTGATACAAGAATTTCAGAACGCGCTGATCACGCCGCCGTCGACGGGCACGGCGACGCCGGTCAGGTAGCTCGCCGCCGGCGACAGCAGGAACGCGGCGACCCGCCCGAACTCGGCGGGGTCGCCGAGCCGGCGCAGGGGGATCACCGCCGCGGCCTCCGCCTGCGCGGCCGGGCTGCCCAGCAGCTCCAGGTTACGGTCGGTGAGCAGCCGGCCGGGCAGCAGCGACACGACCCGGATGCCGCGGGGGCCGAGCTCCGTGGCGAGGTCCTTGGCGAACCCGGCGAGGCCGGGCCGCAGCCCGTTGGAGATCGCGAGGCCGCCGAGCGGGACACGGACCGACGTCGACAGCACGACGCCGATCGCGGCGTCCCCGCCCGCCGGGACGCTGCCGATGGTCTCGGCGACGAGCCGGGCGAGCCGGACGGTGCCGAGGAAGATCGTGTGGAACGCGGCGACCCAGGCGTCCTCGCCGGTGCCGGTCGCGGTGCCGCGGGGTGGCCCGCCGACGGAGATGAGCGCGCCGTCGAGCCGGCCGAACCGTTCCTGGGCGGCCGCCACGAGCCGCGGGCCGGTGCCGGGGTCGCCGAGGTCGCCGGTGATTCCCGCGGCGTGGTCCTCGCCGAGCGCGGCGACGGCGGCGTCGACCGTGTCCGCGGTGCGGCCGGAGACGACGACCCTGGCGCCGTCGCGGACGAGGGCCTCGGCGGTGGCGAACCCGAGGCCCCGGGAGGCGCCGGTCAGGACGTAGACGCGGTCACGCAGGCCGAGATCCATGCCGCGATAGTAGAAGCCGGACCCTCGCCGCCAGCCGGTTGCGGGGGACCGGGGCGCAGGTGCCGTCGTAGCTGAAGGCGGCCTCGCGGCCGGCGAGCTCGTCGCGGGCGAGGGGTGACAGGGTGTCCTGGACGGTGCGGGCGAAGTCCCAGCCGTCGCGCAGCGAACCCTGCGGCGGGCGGCCGGCGGCCCAGGCGCCGAACGCCGCGTACCACTGCTCGCCGAAGGACGCGGCGAGGAACGGCCATGCCCGGGCCACCTCGCCGGCCCGTTTGCGGCGGAGGGCGGCGCGCGTTGCCAGTACACCTGCCGCGGCGAAACCCGCAGGGACGTCACCGCCGGCGACGAGCGCGTCGACCAATGCCCGCTGCTGCTCGGCCAAGGTCACGGCGTGATCCGGGGCAGGCCGGCCGCGGCGCTGAGGGCGTCGAGCTCGCGGGTCAGGTCGGCAGCGGGCGGGTAGTGGCCGTCGCGTTCGAGCATCAGGGCCGGTGGGGTGGTTCGCGCGCACAGCTCCTTGACCAGGTCGAGGACCTCCGGCGGGGTCGGGTCGGTGTGGGTGTCGTGGTAGAAGCCGTCGTGTTCGGCGCCGCCGGCGACGTGCACGTAGGCGATCCGTTCGAGGGGCAGTCCGTCGAGCAGGTCGCTGGCAACGGAGCCGCGGTTGCGGGCGTTGGCGTGCACGTTGGCGACGTCGAGCAGCAGCGCGCAGCCGGTCCGGTCGAGGATCTCGGTGAGGAACTGCGCCTCGGTCAGCTCCGGGTCGGGCCAGTCGAACAGCGCGGCGATCGGCTCCAGGGCGAGGGTGACGCCGCCGAGCGCCGCCTGGGTGCGCCGGACGTTGGCGACGACCGCGTCGACCGCCGCCCGGGTGCGGGGCACCGGCAGCAGGTGCCCCGCTTCGACGCCGCCCGCCCGCACGAACGCGATGTGCTCGCTGACCAACGGCGAGCGCAGCAGCTCCGCGCACTGGGACAGGTGCCTGGCGCGGGCGTCGTCGATCGGCTCGGCCCCGCCGAGGGACAGCTTCACGCCGTGCGGCACGACCCGCACGCCGCGCTCGACGAGCTGCATGAGCAGTGGCGGCGGGTGTTCGAGGTGTACGGACTCCGCGACGACCTCGGTGAACCGCAGCCCAGGCAGGGCTGCGACGTATCCGGCGATCTCCGGCCGCCAGCCGATGCCGACCGTGGACGTGCCGGCGGGCGGGCCGGCGGTGCCCGGGCCGGCCGCGGGGGTGGTCATCCCCCGCACCCTCCGCCGCCGCCACCGCAGCTCGAGCCGCCGCCGCACGAGCTGGAGCTGGACGAGCAGCTGCTGGACGAGCTCGAGTCGGAGCCGGAGCTCCAGCCGCTGTAGTCGCTGCCGCCACCACTGGAGGCGACGTGCCGCTGCAGCTCGGCCGCCTCGGCGAACTCGGGGTCGGCGAAGAAGAACGCGCCGGCGCCGAAGAGCCCGATGCTGAGCGCGGCCGCCTCCGGGCCGTAGGTCGACCAGGACGGCGACTGCCGCGGCGCCAGGTGCAGCGCCTGCATCCGCATCCGGCTCAGCAGCCGCTTGGCGTTGGTGGTGATCCGGGGGACCCGCAGGAACAGGAACGCGATGAAGACGACCGGGATGACCAGCAGCATCAGGAAGGCGGTCGGGCGGTCGTTGAGGATGCCGGCGACGATGCGGGCGACCCCGATCGCGACGACGGCGAAGACGATGAGCGCGGCCATCCGCACGGCGCGGCGGCGGTCCTCGTCGAGCAGCCAGCCCGCCAGGGTCAGCTGCTCCTCGGTGCGCTTGAGCACGTGGACGACGGCGGTGTCGGTCTGCACGGTGCGGGCGGTGAGGCCGCGGCCGGCGGCGGCGTGGACGGTCCGGTCGAGCTCGCTGGCGCCGGCCGGGGGGTGGTCGAGCTGCCGGAGCGTGCCCCGGCTGTCGGTGTCGATGGCGCCCGCGGCGCGCAGGGCGGCGAGGGAGCTGTAGACGGCCAGCCGGCGGTCGCCGTTGAGCAGCGCGGCCTGGGTCGCGGTCAGGTCCCGGGCCCGGCGCAGTGAGGGGCCGCGCAGGTAACCGCGGCGCCAGATGAACGCGGTGATGATCGCGAGTGCGGCGAGCCCGGCGTACAGCCAAAGGAAGTCCGGGCCCGCGATGCCCCAGGTGTCCCCGGGTCCCGCCACGGTCGATGTCCTCATGGGGCTCAGTGTGGGTCCGGATGTCGAGGAACGCTTGTCACCGGAAAGACACTTGAGGAAACCTTGTGACCGATGTCATCACGACCTTCGGACCGCGGCCTCGACCAGGTTGAGGACGGCCTCGAGGTCCTGGACCGGCCGGCCGGTCGCGAGGTGCAGCACGAGCCCGTCGTAGGCGAGCTCGAGGAACTGCGCGAGGATCCCGATCGGTACGTCGGCGCGCAGCACGCCCGCCTCCAGCTGGCGGTGGAGCCGCTCGCGGGTCGCCTCAGCGACCGCCTCGGAGCGGGCCGCCCACCGTTTCGCGAACTCGGGGTCGGTGCGCAGCCGCCGGGACACCTCCAGCTGGCTGCCGAGCCACCCGGCGACGTCGGTCTCGTGCTCGGCGCCGCCGCTGCCGTTCGCCGCGGCGCGGTCCAGCAGGTCCCGCATGACCTGCACCAGGCCGTGCTGGGCCACGGTGGCTACCATGGTCGCGGCGTCGTCCTCGGCCACGGCGAGGAAGAGCGAGTCCTTGTCCCGGAAGTGGTGGAAGATCGCACCGCGGGACAGGCCGATCTCCTCTTCGAGCCGGCGGACGGTGGCGCCCTCGTAGCCGTGACGGGCGAAACAGGTCCGCGCGCCGGTGAGAATCTCCTTCCGGCGCGCGTCGAGCTGATCCTGACTCACCCTGGGCACGCACTGATTATGCAAGCCGTACATACGGTTTGGCACCTTGCTCCGCCCGTTGCCGACGGCCCACGGAGCAGATCCGGTGAAAACAGCATCTGTTAGATGTCATTCCGGTCACGTAACCTGCCCGCGTGCCCCTGTTGTTGCTCTCCCTGGACGACACCCTGCTGGACAGGGCCGGGGCGTTCCGCGCATGGGCCAGTGACTTCCTGGGCAGGGTGGACGCGCCCGAGTACGACCTTGACTGGCTGCTGTCCGTGGACGCCGACGGAATGGGGTCCACGTGGGACGTCGCGGAGGCCGTCAAGGAGCGCTACGGGCTGCGTGAGGCCGCGATCGACCTGGTCGAGGAGATCCGTGGCGAGCTGATGAGCCGGGTGCGGCTCGACCCGCTCACGGCGTGCGCGCTGGCGATCGCCGAGGACGCCGGCTGGGTGCCGGTCGTCGTCACCAACGGCGAGACCCGCCAGCAGGAGGAGAAGCTGCGCAAGACCGGGCTGGACCGGTACCTCGCGGACTGGGTCATCTCCGAGGACGTCGGCGTGCGCAAGCCCAATCCGCGAATCTTCGCAATCGCGGCAGAACGGGCGCGGATGCGGCTCGGGGGTGCGTGGCTCATCGGCGACAGCCCCGAGGCCGACATAGGGGGTGCGGCGGGTGTCGGGCTGCGCAGCGTCTGGCTGCACCGCGGGCGCCGGTGGGCGGAGCCCCGCTACGCGCCGACCCGCACCGCCGACGGGGTGATCGCCGCGATCGCCGAGGTCATGGCCGCGCGGTAAATGGGTTGCGCGGCCCGCGCAGGTGCGGGAGAGTGCTCGGGAACTTCGGATTGAGAGGGGGTTGGTAAGTATGGCTGCCGTCACGGCGCGATTCCGCATGCCGACTTCCGCCTTCATCTCAATCCTGGAGACCTCGCGTTGCGTGACAACGACTCTTTTGGCACGTCCACTCGCCGCCGCCGCAAGTTCGACGACGACGACCCGACTTTCGTAAAGCGCTCCTCACCGTCCACCGACGCCACCTGGGACGTCGTGGAGGAGGAGACCGGCTGGTCCTCGTGGAGCGCGCCCGGCGTGCAGCACGGACCCGCCCCGATCCCCGACTGGGTGATCACCGAACACGCCGCCAAGGACACCGACCGGGGCGTGCTCAAGACCGGTAAGGAAGCCGACGTCCACCTGGTGGAGCGCGGGATTCCGGACACCGACCGGCGGGTGCTGCTCGCCGCGAAGCGGTACCGGTCCTCCGAGCACCGCCTCTTCCACCGCGACTCCGGCTACCTCGAGGGCCGCCGGGTCCGCGAGTCCCGGGTCACCCGCGCGATGGCCGGGCGCACCGCGTTCGGGCGGGAGGCGATCGCGGGACAGTGGGCGCAGGCCGAGTTCGCCGCGCTCGCGCAGCTGTGGGAGCTGGGCGTCGCCGTCCCGTACCCGGTGCAGCTGCTCGGCACGGAGCTCATGCTGGAGTTCATCGGCGACGCCGACGGCACGGCCGCGCCCCGGCTCGCCCAGACCCGGCCCGACCAGGACATGCTCACCGACCTGTGGTGGCAGCTGGTCGACGGGTTGCGGGTCCTCGCCCGCGCGGGCGTGGCGCACGGGGACCTGTCGCCCTACAACACCCTCGTCCACGAGGGGCGGCTGGTCATCATCGACCTGCCGCAGATCGTCGACGTGGTGATCAACCCGAAGGGGCCGGAGTTCCTGGCCCGCGACGTCGCCAACATGGCGAAGTGGTTCACCGGCAAGGGCTTCGACGTCGACCCGGAGCCGCTGATCGTGGAGCTGCTGCACGACGCGGGAATGCGCGTGTGAGAAAACGCGTGGCCCGCCCGGTTCGTGACCGGGCGGGCCGCGGTTGAAAGCGGCGGGGAGGGTCGTTCCGCCGCTTCCGTCTGTGCAGGGTTTCTACCTTGCTCAGCCCATGTGGACGGCGCCCTCGGCAGGGACGTCGTCCTTGCCCGCCTTGATGAAGACGATGACGATCACGGCGGCGACGACCAGCAGGGCCGAGCCCCACCAGAACGCCGTCACGTAGCCGTGCACCATCGACTCCAGCTGCGTGGCCTGCGCCTTGTCGGGGGCCGTCGGCGGGTGGTCGGTGAAGTAGGACGTGGCGGCGGTGATCGCCACCGTGTTCAGCAGCGCCGTGCCGAGCGACCCGCCGACCTGCTGGCTGGCGTTGACCACGGCGCTCGCCGCGCCCGCGTCGTGCTCGTCGACGCCGACCAGCGCGATGTTGCCCAGCGGCACGAACGTGCAGCCCAGGCCGAAGCCCAGGATCAGCATCGAGGGCAGGACGTGGGTGGCGTAGGAGGTGTCCACGCCGATGCGGGTCAGCAGGATCATGCCGACCGCCGCGACGACCCCGCCCGTGGCCATGATCGGCTTCGGGCCGATCTTCGGCAGCAGCCCGCTGGACAGGCCGGCGGCGATCAGGACGCCGACGCTGATCGGCAGCGTCCGCAGACCGGACTGCAGCGGCGTGTAGTGCAGCACGATCTGGAAGTACAGGCTGACGAAGAACACCGCGCCGATGAACCCGGCACCGATGAGCGTGGACGCCAGATACGCGCCGCCGCGGGTGCGCTGCAGCACGATCCGCATCGGCAGCAGCGGGTTCTTGATCCGCGTCTCGACGACCACGAACAGCGCCAGCAACAGCAGCGCCACGCCGATCAGGCCGAGGGTGACGGGGGAGGTCCAGCCGTACTTCAGCTGCTGCTGCGCGTCGGTCTCGCCGGCCTTGGTGAAGCCGTACACCAGCAGGCCCAGGCCCAGGGTCGCGAGCACCGCGCCCGGGATGTCGTATTTCGTGTTGCCGTGCGCCTTGCTCTCCGGGACGATCCGCACCGCCAGGGCGATCGCGATCAGCGCCACCGGGATGTTGACGAGCAGGCACCAGCGCCAGTTCGCGTACTCGGTGAGGATCCCGCCGAGGACCAGGCCGAGCGCGGCACCACCGCCGGCGATCGCGCCGTACACGCCGAACGCCTTCGCCCGCTCCTTCGCGTCGACGAACAGCACGCTGAGCAGGGCGAGGGACGCCGGGGCGAGCAGCGCGCCGAAGACGCCCTGCAGGGCGCGGGCCAGGAACAGCGACGTCTCGTCCCACGCGCCGCCGCCGAGCGCGGAGGCGATCGCGAAGCCGAGGATGCCGACCACGAACGTCCGCTTGCGGCCCCAGTAGTCCGCGATCCGGCCGCCGAGCAGCAGCAGGCCGCCGAACGTCAGCGTGTACGCGGTCACCACCCACTGCTGGTTGGCGTCGCTGATGCCCAGGTCGGTCTTGGCGTGCGGGAGCGCGACGTTGACCACGGTGGCGTCCAGCACGACCATCAGCTGCGCCACCGCGATGATCACCAGCGCGAGCCAGCGGCGGGGGTAGGCGTGCAGCGGTGTCGTCTCCGCGGCCTCGTGGCGTGCGGGTGGTGCCGGCTGCTCGTGCCTGCCGTGCGGCTCCGCCGAAACATGGCTCATTGCGTGCTCCCCTCCTCTGACCATTCAAAGGTCTAGTCGGGGAACTTTTCCCGGGTTCACGCAGGCCCGCCGCTTGAGATCACGATCACGGAATAATGAGCACCTTCCCGGTGGTCCTGCGGCCTTCGAGGGCGGCATAGGCGTCCCGGACGTCGTCGAGCGGGTACCGCCCGGTGACGGCGACCTCCACGACCCCGTCGGCGATCCAGTCGAACAGCGTCCCGGCGCGCTCCAGCAGCTCGTGCCGAGCCGCGATGAAATGTCCGAGCGTGGGGCGGGTGAGCGAATATGAGCCCTTCATCAGCCGCAGCGGGTCGAACGGCGGCACCTTGCCGCTGGCCGCGCCGAACAGCACCAGCGTGCCCCGCGGCCGCAGGGCTTCCAGGCTGGTGTCGAACGTGTCCTTGCCCACGCCGTCGTACACCGCTGCGGCGCCGTCGCTGACCTCCTTGACGGCGGCGAGGGCGTCGGCGTACGCCACGGCCCGCACGGCGCCGTCGGCCCTGGCGATGTGCCGCTTCTCGTCGGTGCCCGCGGTCGCCACGACCCGGCCGCCGAGGTGCGTCACGATCCTGGTCAGCAGCCGGCCCACCCCACCGGCGGCGGCGTGCACCAGGACGGTGTCACCGCCGCGCACCGCGTAGGAGTCGTGCGTCAGGTAGTGCGCGGTGAGCCCCTGCAGGATCGCCGCGGCCGCCTGTTCGGTGCTGATCCCGTCCGGTACGGGCACCAGCCGGTCCGCCGGGACGACCGCCTGCTGGGCGTGGCTGCCGGGCACGCCCGTCCACGCGACCCGGTCGCCGGGGGAGAGCCCCTCGACCCCGTCGCCGAGGTGCAGCACCGTGCCGGCGCCCTCGCTGCCGAGCGTGAACGGCAGCGCGACCTGATAGGTGCCGGTGCGCTGATAGACGTCCATGAAGTTGACCCCGCTGGCCTCAACCAGCACCAGCACCTCACCAGGCCCAGGAGTCGGCTCGGGGATCTCCTTGACCTTCAGCACCGACTGGTCGCCGTGCTCCTCAAACACCACCGCGCGCATTGACCCTCCCGTTTCTGTGTCGGCTTCCTGTCTACCCCAAACCGCCGATCGGAAATGTCGTACCGCTGCCGTACGATCCCGGGGTCTTTGGAGGTGAGCACGTGGGGCCGACCCATCGTCTCGCGATCGATCTGGGCACATGTCACACCGTCGCGGTCGTCCGCCGCGGCGACGAGGCACCCCGCGCGCTGCTGTTCGACGGCTCACCGGTGATGGCGTCCGGCATCTATGCCGACGAGACCGGCCGGCTCTCCGTCGGGCGGGACGCGGAGCGGCTGTCGCAGCTCGCCCCGTCACGCTTCGAGCCGTATCCGAAGCGCAGCGTCGACGCGGGCGCGGTCCTGCTCGGCGACTCCGAGGTCACCGTCGTGGAGATGCTCGCCGCCCTGCTCAAGCGGGTCGCCGACGAGTCGCTGCAGGCGGGCGTCAACCCGGTCGGCTCCACCGTGCTCACCTGCCCCGCCGACTGGGGCGGCCAGCGCCGCGGCGTCCTGCTCGAGGCGGCCCGCGCCGCCAACCTCGGCCCCGTCGTCCTCGTCGACGAGCCCATCGCCGCCGCCACCTACTGCCTGCGCGTCCTCGGCCAGCAGGTCGCGCCGCTGCAGTCCCTGGCCGTGTTCGACTTCGGCGGCGGCACCCTCGACGTGTCCGTGGTCCGCCGCGAGGCGCCCGGCGCGGGCAACGCCGGTGGCCTGCGCGTGCTCGGCGTCGGCGGCCTCGACGACCTCGGCGGCGTCGACATCGACGCGGCCCTCGTCGGCCACCTCGGCCAGCTGATCAACCTGCGCAACCCGGAGATCTGGCAGCGCCTCGCCAACCCCGACAGCACCGCCGCCCACCGTGACCGCCGCGCCCTGTGGAATGAGGTCCGCGCCGCCAAGGAGATGCTGTCGCGCGCGTCCTCCGCCCCGATCCATGTGCCGGGCACCGAAGAGGCGCTGCACATCACCCGCGAGGAGCTCGAGCGCGTCGCGGGCCCGCTCATCGACCGTGCCGTCGACGAGACCCGCCGCGTCCTGGAGCGCGCCGGCGTCGACGTCCGCCAGCTCGCGGGCATCTTCCTCGTCGGTGGCTCGTCCCGCATCCCGCTCGTCGCGAGCCGGCTGCACGCCCGCTTCGGCGTCGCGCCGGTCGTCCCGGAGCAGCCCGAGCTGCCGGTCGCCTATGGCGGCATGCTCGCCATCGCCACCCCGCCGCAGCAGCTCTTCGAGGGCGCCCAGGTCCCGCCGCCCCGGCCGGTGTCCGGCACGCCCGTCTCACCCGGCGGCGGCTCCACCTCGTTCCCCGTCTCGGTGCCGTTCCAGCCCTCCAGCGTGCCGACGTCCCCGGGTGCCTATGGCTCGCCGGCGGGCCTGTCACAGACCTTCGCCACCCAGTCCCCGACGGCGCCCGCCTCGCCGCCCGGCACCTTCGGCCCCGGTCAGGGTGGAGCCCCTGGCGGTCCGTCAGGTCCGGCCGGCCCGGCGGCGTTCGGTGCCGCCGCGCCGCCCGGGGTCAGGCCGGGATCCCAGCCGTCCGCGTTCGGCGCCCCGGGCTCCGGCACGCCCGGCGGCCCGCCCCCCGGACTCGCGCGCCCTGGCGTCCCGGCCGGCATCGGCGGGCAGGCGTTCGGCGCCGGCGGGTTCAGCGGCACGACGTTTCCGCCCGGCGGGCAGCCCGCGTTCACCCCGCCCCCGCCGGTCCGTCCGCGCCGGCGCACCGGTCCGTGGATCGCGCTCGTCATCGTGCTGTCCCTGATCGGCGGCTGCCTGTGGGGCGGCACCAAGATCTTCAGCTGGATCGGCGGCCAGTTCGAGGCCGCGAAGGACAACTTCCCGGACGTCACGACCACCGGCGCGGACGGCAAGCCGAAGAACGCGAAGATCGACGGGCTCACGCCGGGCGAGCCACTGAAGATCGGCGGCGACGGCAAGTTCACCGCCCTCGCCGGCAACGGCGTCGTGTTCACCGCCGTGGGCAACGCGGGCAAGGTCGACGTCGAGGCGTTCGAGCCGGCCGGGAAGACCCGCTGGATCGTCAACGTGGCGATGGACCCGACGGAGATCGCCCTGCGCCAGGTCGGCAACCTGCTGATCGTCGACGGGGAGAGCGACACCCAGCGCGACGACGACGACTCCAGGGCCGTGATTGACCTCGGCGACCACTCGGTCAAGTGGATCGACAAGTGGGACCAGAAGATCGACCTGTTCTACATCGGCACCGACGCGATCACCGAGATCCGCGACGGCAACACCGCCGTGCAGCGCACCGACCTGCTCACCGGCAAGGCGCGGTGGACGCACCCGGGCAAGGGCGGCTTCATCACCACCGGTGACCGCCTGGTGAAGCCGGTGCTGACCTGGCCCGGCGCGAAGCCCAGCGGCGCGGTCGTGCCGAGTTACGGGCTGACGTTCCAGGATCCGATCCCCTTCCAGGAGTCGATCGACACCGACCCGGGGGTGATCGTGCAGATGCAGACCGAGGGCAAGGCGGCCACGATCGACACCGCCAGCGGCGCGGTCAAGGCCAGCGGCACCATCGCCTCCGACGGCGACCTGCCCTGGCTGGTCTACGGCGGGGTGGCGATGTTCAAGAAGAAGGACTCCGATACCTCGATCGTCGCCTACCGGCTGGACAACTTCGCCCAGGCATGGGAGTTCAAGACCTCCACCGGCACCAAGATCGAGGACTTCCGCCCGTGCGGCGAGAAGCTGGTCTGCGTCAAGACCGACAAGGACGCGGTGGTCGCGGTCGGCACCGACGACGGCAAGACGCGCTGGACGAAGCCGATGAAGAACGAGCCCAACTGGTATGTCCTGGACGGCAAGCTCGTCATGGGCTCCGGCGCCTTCACCGGCATGCAGGAGCCGGTGATCCTCGACCCGGCCAACGGCAACGACAAGACGAAGCTCGGCGGCGAGCTGCTCAACCAGTCGTCGGACGCCGGCGCCGGCGGGCGGATCGTGATGCAGACGATCCGAAACTCCGGCACCACGTCGATCCAGGTCGTCGCGCTGGTCAACCTCAGCGACGGGAAGGTCGCCGCCGCGGCCGACTACGCCACCGACGCCAGCGCATACGACTCCTCGTTCAGCGGCGACACCATCGTGCTGATCGACCAGGAGAACCGGACCGTGTACCGCTTCGGGGTCCCCGCCAAGTAGGTCCCTGCCAAGTAGGCGAGGGCCGGCCATCCGCGGAGGATGACCGGCCCGTCAGCCGGAGCAACGAAACCCGCTACGCCTCGATCATCTTGCGCAGGACGTACTGCAGGATGCCGCCGTGGCGGTAGTAGTCCGCCTCGCCGGGGGTGTCGATGCGCACGACGGCGTCGAAGTCGACGCCCGTGTCGGTGGTGACCTTGACGGTGCGGGGGGTGTCGCCGTCGTTGAGCTGCTCGACGCCGGTGACCGTGAAGGTCTCGGTGCCGGTGAGGCCCAGCGACTCGGCGTTCTGACCCTGCGGGTACTGCAGCGGCAGCACGCCCATCCCGATGAGGTTCGAGCGGTGGATGCGCTCGTAGCTCTCCGCGATCACGGTGCGGACACCGAGCAGTGCGGTGCCCTTCGCGGCCCAGTCGCGGGAGGAGCCGGAGCCGTACTCCTTGCCGGCGAGGATCACCAGCGGCGTGCCGGTCTCCGCGTACGCGACGGAGGCGTCGTAGATGGTGGTCTGCTCACCGGTGAGGTGGTTGACGGTGACGCCGCCCTCGGTGCCGGGGGCGAGCTGGTTGCGCAGCCGGATGTTCGCGAACGTGCCGCGGATCATCACCTCGTGGTTGCCGCGGCGCGAGCCGTAGGAGTTGAAGTCCTTCCGGTCCACGCCATGCTCCGCGAGGTACTTCCCGGCGGGGGAGTCGGCCTTGATCGAGCCGGCCGGGGAGATGTGGTCGGTGGTGACCGAGTCGCCGAGCTTCGCCAGGACCCGGGCGCCGCTGATGTCGGTGACCGGGGACGGCGAGGTGGCCATGCCCTCGAAGTACGGGGGCTTGCGCACGTAGGTCGACTGGGTGTCCCACTCGAACGTGCTGCCGGTCGGGGTCGGCAGCGACTGCCACGCCTCGTCACCGGCGAACACGTCGGCGTAGCGCGACTTGTACAGGTCGCTGCCGATCGCCGCGGCGATGGTGTCCTCGATCTCCTTCGGCGACGGCCAGATGTCGCGCAGGTAGACCGGCTCGCCGTCGGCGCCGGTGCCGAGCGGCTCGCTGGTGAGGTCCAGGTCCATCGTGCCGGCGAGGGCGTAGGCGACCACCAGCGGCGGCGACGCGAGGTAGTTCATCTTCACGTCGGGGTTGATGCGGCCCTCGAAGTTGCGGTTGCCGGACAGCACCGACACGACGCTCAGGTCGTGCTCGTTGACGGCGGCGCTGACCGCCTCCGGCAGCGGGCCGGAGTTGCCGATGCACGTGGTGCAGCCGTAGCCGACGAGGTTGAAGCCGAGCTTGTTCAGATATGCGGTGAGGCCCGCCCGGTCGTAGTAGTCGGTGACGACCTTCGAGCCGGGTGCCAGGGTCGTCTTCACCCACGGCTTGGTGGTGAGGCCCCGCTCGACGGCGTTGCGGGCGAGCAGGCCCGCGCCGATCATGACCTGCGGGTTGGAGGTGTTCGTGCACGAGGTGATCGCGGCGATGACGACGGCGCCGTGGTCGAGCTCGAAGTCGCCGACCTGCACCGGCTTCGACTGCCGGCCGTTCGCGCCCCGCGCGGCGGACACGCGGTCGTGCGGCTTGTCGCCGTTGGACTGCACGTGGTTGGCGGGCGGGTCGCTGGCCGGGAAGGACTCCGCGCTCGCCTCGTCGGCGGGACCCTCGATGCCGCCGTCAGCCACGTAGTCACCCAGTACACCCCGGAAGAGCGACTTGGCAGTCTTCAGGGGCACTCGGTCCTGCGGGCGCTTCGGGCCCGCGAGGGACGGCTCGATCGTCGACAGGTCCAGCTCGAGACGCTCCGAGTAGTCCGGCTCGGCGGCCGGGTCGTGCCAGAGGCCCTGCTCCTTCGCGTACGTCTCGACCAGGGCGACCTGCGCCTCGTCGCGGCCGGTCAGGCGAAGGTACTTGATCGTCTCGTCGTCGACCGGGAAGATCGCGACCGTCGAGCCGTACTCGGGGCTCATGTTGCCGATCGTGGCGCGGTTCGCGAGGGGTACCGCGCTGACGCCGGGGCCGTAGAACTCGACGAACTTGCCGACGACGCCGTGCTTGCGCAGCTTCTCCGTGATGACGAGGACCAGGTCGGTGGCGGTGCAGCCCTCCGGCAGCTCGCCGCTGAGCTTGAACCCGACGACCCGCGGGATCAGCATCGACACGGGCTGGCCGAGCATCGCGGCCTCGGCCTCGATGCCGCCGACGCCCCAGCCGACGACGCCCAGGCCGTTGACCATCGTGGTGTGCGAGTCGGTGCCGACGACCGTGTCCGGGTAGGCCTGGCCCTTGCGGGGCATGACCACCGGGGCGAGGTATTCGATGTTGACCTGGTGCACGATGCCGGTGCCCGGCGGCACGACCTTGAACTCGTTGAACGCGGTCTGACCCCAGCGCAGGAACTGGTAGCGCTCCTTGTTGCGGCCGTATTCCAGCTCGACGTTGCGCTCGAAGGCGTCCGGCCGGCCGAACAGGTCGGCGATGACCGAGTGGTCGATGACCAGCTCGGCGGGGGCCAGGGGGTTGACCCGGGTCGGGTCGCCGCCGAGCTCCACCACGGCCTCGCGCATGGTGGCCAGGTCGACCACGCACGGCACGCCGGTGAAGTCCTGCATCAGCACCCGGGCGGGGGTGAACTGGATCTCCACGCTGGGCTCCGCGGTGGCGTCCCACGCGCCGAGCGCACGGATGTGCTCGGCGGTGATGTTGGCGCCGTCCTCGGTGCGCAGCAGGTTCTCGAGGAGGATCTTCAGGCTGTAGGGCAGGCGCTCGGCGCCTTCGACCTTGTCGACCTTGAAGATCTCGTAGCTGGCGTCACCGACGCTCAGCTGGCTCTTGGCTCCGAACGTGTCGAGGCTCGCCACGGCGTTGCTCCCTAAAGTCAATCAGGCGGGTGTCAGGGCAAGTCTTCCGCAACCGGGCAGCCCGGTCGTCATCAACCAAGAAAACCGTACGTCCGTCTTGTTAAACCCGCAAGCGTGTACCAAGCTGTGAAACATGATTCACCCACGCCGAAATCGCCCGGCGGGCAGCCCCTAGGGCCGCAGCGTGGAGTTCGGATCGCTTGCAGTTACCGCTTGCAGTTGCCGCTTGCATTGGCGCTTGCATTGGCGCTTGCATTGGCGCTTGCAGTGCCGCTTGCAGCTCGCTGTGGAGAAGCGGACAGTCGGGCCGGTCTCAGAGATCCACGGCCCACGAGACGTCGGTGAGGCCGGGCTGGAAGCCCGCCTGGCGCAGCACCTCGTGACCGTGCGGCGGGAGCGCCGCCGCGAGCCGCAGCGCAGACCCGGCCCGCAGCGCGTCGACGAGCCCCTGCAGGACCTGTACGGCGAGGTCGTGGCGGCCGGGTGGGGCGGCCACACCGACGAGCGTGACCGTGGTCCCGTCGGGTCGTACGGCGGCGAGAGCGGCCGCGGGGTGTTCGTCGTCGCAGGCAGGGTCGACCAGCTCCCACCACTGCACCTCGGACGTGGCCGGCGCGTCCTCGGTCGTAGCCGGCGTGCCCTCGGACGTGGCCGGCGCGCCCTCGGACGTGGCCGGCGTGCCCCAGCGGGCGGTGATGCGCCGGGTCGCGGCGAGGCGATGCGCCGGCACGCGCCGGACGAGGAGTAGGGGATCCACTCCACCACTGTGCGCGACCGGCCTTGCAGGACCCTTGCCGCCGATTTGCCACCTGGCCGTGTTCGGCGCCGTTCGTACGGCCGGGTTCCGACCCCGGCCGTACGAACAGGGGGTCAGAACCCGAACGAGGAGATCAGCACCGCGCGGGCGATCGTGTGCGCGACCACGTTGAAGCCCACGACGTTCGCGGAGGCGTCGGCGCCGATGTCGAGGGCGTCGACGTCCAGGGCGTGCACCGCGAAGAAGTACCGGTGCGGGTCGTCCTTCGGCGGCGGCGCCGCGCCGCCGAAGTCGCGGGTGCCGTAGTCGTTGCGGGCGTGGATCGCCTCGTCGGGCAGGCCGTCCTTGTCGCCGGTGCCGGCGCCCGTCGGCAGTTCGGTGACATCCGCCGGCAGGTTGTAGACGATCCAGTGCCAGAACCCGCCGCCCGTCGGGGCGTCCGGGTCGTAGCAGGTCAGGGCGAAACTCTTGGTCCCGGCCGGGAAGCCCGACCAGCTCAGGTGTGGTGAGGTGTTGCCGCGCTCGTAGACCTGCGCGTCGGGCAGCGTGCCGCCGTCGGTGAGGTCCTCGCTGGTCAACGCGAACGCCGGCACCGCTGGCAGTGAGTCATAGGGCGACGGCGGGCGGGGTCGGTCGGTCATGCGCACGCTCCTAGTGCTGGGCTTTGCTCCTAACCAGATCCTCTTACCCAACGACCAGAGCGCTCAAGTGACGCAGTTCAAGAGCCTGCTTCGGATGCGGGTGAGGTACCGGTGAGCCTTGCGTATTCCGCCTCGGTGCCGATCGCGGCGCGCCGGTCGGGATGCTCCACATAGTGTTCGACCACCGAGCCGAGGAAGACCGGCTCGACGGCGAGCATCTCCAGGGGGACCAGCAACCAGCCGGGCTCCACCCGGCCCGGCCGGCGGATGCTCAGCGCCAGCTTCGGACTGCGCACGGTCAGCGGCAGCGGCTGCTGCGGCACCTTGACCAGGTCGTCCCACCGCACCCGGCGGTTACCGCCGGCACGGATCGTGAGGCCGTCGGGGCTCACGATGATCCGCGGCCCGCGCAGCAGCGGCACGGCGGCGAGGGCGATGAGCAGGACGGCGAGCGCGTTCAACGTCACCCGCAGGCCGAGCGGCGCGGTCGGGTCGCTCTCCAGGAACAGGGTGCCGAGCAGCGCCCACGCCATCGTCGCCCGGCCGAGCCAGATCGGGGAACCGGGCACCACGAACGCGTCGCCGCGGACCCGCAGCGCCGACGGCGGCGGCTGCATGACCGGCCGCAGCGCGATCCCGAACCCGATGAACGCCCCGCTGAGCAGCACAACCGGCGCCAACAGCAGCGTGATCGCCAGCCACACCGGCGTGTGCGCCTCGGTCACCCCGAACTCGTAGCCGACCCGCAGCCCGACGAGCACCACGGCAATGGCGGCGGCCGCGATCCGGCTGCCACGCACATACCGACCGAGCTGCTCCGGCGTCACACCAGCAAGTGTACGAACCACACATCCATCCACCGACATGAGTTACGATGCAATTACTGGATGACCCGCCGATTTGGATGGCCGGTGTACGGTTTGGTGAAGCAGAACGCCGCCACCGGAGCCCGGCCGACGGACGCGATCGACGGCAATGCCCGGGTCACTGGGCCAGCGGGGTGAAAGCAGCGCCGCCCGGGTCACGCGCGACGTAGCCCAGGTCACGCGTCCAGCGAGGCAGAGAGGGCGCTGCCGGGCGGGGTCGCAGGACCAGTCGAGCGAAGGCAGCGCTACTCAGCGTCCGAAGGCAGCGCTACGTCGCAAGGGCGGCGAGGGAAGCGCAGAGGTCGCAGGACCAGCGAGAGGTAAGTGGCAGGACCAGCGAGGGTTGGCAGACGCTGCCCCGGGTCACAGCGCGGCGAGGGCACGCAGCGGTCGCACGGGCCGGCGAGGAGAGCAGGACGCTGCGCCTTCGGACGCTGGGTAGCGCTGCCTTCGCTCGGCGGGTCGCAGATCCACCGCCGCCTCGGGTCGCGGGTCCAGCGAGGGGGTTCCGGGGTCGCCGGGTCAGCGAGGGCGCTCGCCCCGGTCACAGACCTGGCCTCGGCCACAGACCCAGCGACCGGTCACCAAACCCAGCGACCAGCGACCGGTCACAGGTCCAGCGAAGGGAAGCGCTCCCGCAAGGCTTCGAGCGTCGGCATCGACACGGCGCCGCCGCGGGACTCGCAGACCAGCCCCGCGACGTGCACCGCGACCCGGGTCAGCCGCTCCCAGCCCGCCAGATCGCTCGGCAGGCCGTGCTCGAGAATCCCCCACGACAAGCCGGCCATGGTCGCGTCGCCCGCGCCCGTGGCGTCGATCGCGGCGACATTCGGAGCGGCCACCCGCGCCGTGGCGGCGCCGTGCGCGACCAGGGCGCCCTCCGCGCCGATAGTCACCACGACCGCGCCGGCGCCGAGCGTGAGCAGGCGCGCCGCGGCCCGCTCCGGCGACTCGCCCCACAGCGCGGTCGCGTCGGCGGAGCTGAGTTTGACCAGGTCGGCGGTCGCGGCGAACTCGGCCACCACGGCCGGGTCGACGCCGACGACGGGTCGCACGTTCGGGTCGAAGACCCGCACCGGGCCCGGTGTCGACCACGCCTTGCGCGCCGCGGCCAGGACGGGCGGGCTGAGCAGGCACATCGAGCCGCAGTAGAGCAGCCCGGCCGCGGCCACCAGGTCGACGTCGACGTTGCTGGCGTCGAGCAGGCCGTAGGACGGCGGTTCGCCGTAGAAGCGGAACGTCGGCTCAATCCCGCGGAACGTGGTGACCGCGAGGGTGGTCGCGACTCCGGGCACGCTCACCACGCCGCTGGTGCCGACCCCGGACGCGGCCAGGAAGTCCAGGATCCGGCCCGCCCACGGATCGTCGCCCACGGACCCGGCAAAATCGACGATGCCGGGCGAGCCGAGGCGGGCGATGCCGACCGCCACGTTCAGCGGCGCCCCGCCGATGGCCGGGTGGTAGGCGATGGGGTCGCCGGACTCCAGCAGGTCGACCAGGGCCTCACCGATGACCACCGCGTGTCCCGTCATCCGGCCAGTACATCATTTCGGCTGACGCGCCAGCCACAGTTCGCGGGCGAGGTCGCCCGGGCCCAGATGGCTGGGGGACGGGTCGCGGCCGAGCGTGGTCGCGCCGTCGGGATCCTTCGCCGCATACCAGATCTGCTCCGGGTCGAGGACCGGCAGGCCGTCGCTGCCGGGGCCGAACGGGGCGCGGGCGGTGAACACCAGTTGCGCCCTGGCGGGGTTGAGGTCCCGGTCGCGCAGCAGCCGCAGCGCCTCCGCGGCCAGGTCGGGGTGCACGGCGCCGTCGAGGTCGTCGACGAGTAGTACCCCGCCGCGGTCCAGCATCGGCAGCAGCGCCGCGAGCAGGTCCAGCCAGGCGATGGTGCCGTCCGACTCGGCCCAGCCGCCGAGTGCCACGGGCCCGGACCGGCCGGCGTGCACCAGCCGCAGCAGGTCCCGGTCGACCCCGACGACGCCGAGGTCCGCGTGGCTGATGAGCAGCGTCAGTTGCTCGCTCCACCGGTCGGCGAGGTGCGCCAGGCCGCCGGCGAGCCGGGTGCCGGGTGACAGCCGCACCGTCCGGATGCCGTGCAGCCAGGCCGCGACCGGCGCCAGCCACGGGTGCTCGACGTCGGCGCCGACGGACAGCAGCGTCACGCCGGGCTCGCAGGCGGCTGCGAGGTGCTCCAGGCGGCTCTCCGGCAGGCAGCGGAATCCGGTGCGGTCCCGCTCGTACCAGACCCGCCGCCGGTCGCGGTCGGTGGCGTGCAGCCACTCCCCGGCGATCTCGTCGCGCTTGTAGGCGCAGCCGTAGACGTAGCGGACGCCGTCGACCAGGAACTCGACCTCGAACCGGGTCGGCAGCAGCCGCGCGGCCGGGTCGAGCTGGAACGGCTCGAAGCGTTGCGTGGCGTCGCGGACGTCACTGCCGGACACTGCGAGCGACCGCATCGTCGACATGGCGCGCAGGACGGTCGACTTGCCGGCGGCGGTCCCGCCGAAGACGCCGCACAGTGGCGACACCCGCAGGGTCCCGCCGTGGCCGAGGGGCACGCCGAAGCCGCCGTCGGGGCCGGAGAGCAGGGTCAGCTCCTGGATGTCACGGACCGAGCGGTGATTCTGGAGCCTGAACTTGAGCAGCATCGCCTGCCGACGCTAGGCGCCGGTCAGCCCCGCGACAGGCGAAGCCGTGGAGATCACCAGGGATCTAACCCCAGCCCCTCGGGGACCGTGTTGCGGTGCGACACCGCGTCGGGGATCACTGGTTTGAGCGTGCCGGTGACGAACACGGCGTGCCACATGCAGAAGACCAGCACCGTCCAGATCTTGCGGGAGTGGTCGGCCTCCTTCTTGCGGTGCGCCTTGAGCAGGCCCCGCACCACGTCGAGGTCGATCAGGTCCCCGGCGCCGGAGGAGTCGAGGACACCATATGCCCAGTCGTGCATCTCGGTGCGCAGCCACGGCCGGATCGGCACCGGGAAGCCGAGCTTCTTGCGGTTCACGATCGGCTCCGGGACGATCCCGGCGAGGGCGCGGCGCAGTGCGACCTTGGTTTCCTGGGAACGCGGCGGCACCTTCAGGTCGCTCGGCAGCGTCGAGGCCACCTCGAACACGGCCCGGTCCAGGAACGGGGTCCGCAGCTGCAGCCCGTGCGCCATCGTCATCCGGTCGGCCTGGACGAGGATGTCGCCGCGCAGCCACGTGTACAGGTCGATGTACTGCATCGTGGTGACGTCGTCGAGCGCGCTGGCCTCCTTGAAGACCGGGGCGGTGACGTCGGTGTGCCGGATGTCGGCCGCGTAGTGCCGCAGCAGCGCGGCCTTCTCCTCCTCGGTGAAGACCCGCGCGTTGCCGTAATACCGCTCCTCGATCGGAGTGGTGCCGCGCTCCAGGAAGCTTTTGCCCTTCACCCCTTGCGGGATGACCCGTGACACCGCCCGCAGCCCCCGCTGCATCGAGTCGGGCAGGTGGCTGACGCTCGACAGCGACAGCGGCTCGCGGTAGATCGGGTAGCCGCCGAACAGCTCGTCGGCGCCGTCGCCGCCGAGGACGACGGTCACGTCGCGGGCGGCCCGCTCGGCGAGCAGGAACAGCGGGACGAGCGCCGGGTCGGCGACGGGGTCGTCGAGGTGCCACACGATCCGCGGCAGCGCCCGCATCAGGTCCGCGGGGGTCACGATGGTCGCCGTGTTGGGCACGCCGAGGGTCCTGGCCGACTGCTCGGCGACCTCGATCTCGGAGAACTGCGCGAGGTCATAGCCCACGGTGTAGGTGCGGATGCCGGGCCTGACCTCGGCGGCGAGCGCCACGATCGCGGTCGAATCGATGCCGCTGGACAGGAACGCCCCGACCGGCACGTCGGCCTTCAGGTGCGTGTGGACGCTGTCGCGGAGCCCTTCGGTGATCCGCCGGACCAGGCCGTCCTCGTCGCCGGTCGGGGTGGGGCGCAGGTCCAGTTGGCTGTAGCGGCGGTTCGCCAGCGGGCCGCCCGGGGTGTACACGAACGACTCGCCCGCGCCCAGCCGCCGGATGTCGGGGTGCATGGTGCTCGGCTCGGGCACGTATTGCATCGTCAGGTAGTGCTGCAGGTTCGCCGGGTCGACCTCGCCGCGGCGGTCCTCGGCGACGAAAGGCAGCAGCGCCTTGCGTTCCGACGCGAGGTAGACGCCGTCGCCGGTGGTCAGCTGGTACAGCGGTTTGATCCCATACGGGTCGCGGGCACCGAACGCCCGGCGGGCCGAACTGTCCCAGATCACGAACGCGAACATGCCCCGCAGCCGGCTGACGGCGCTGGGGCCCCAGTGGTGATACGCGGCGAGGATGACCTCGGCCTCCGACTCGGTGGCGAAGTCGGCGCCCCGGTCCTCGACCAGCTCCGCGCGCAGCGCGTCGGCGTTGTAGACCGCGCCGTCGAACACGATGAGATAGCGCCCGCGGGTCACGCCCATCGACGGGAACGACACCGGCTGCCGCCCGCCGGTGAGGTCTTTCACAGCGAGCCGGTCGGCGCCGAACACGACGTCGTCGGTGACGACCACGTTGGCGTCGTCGGGCCCGCGGTGCCGCAGCAGCTCCAGCGCGTCGACGATCGCGTCCCGGTGCCCTGCCGCGCGCCCACGGGCGCTGACGAAGGTGAGTAGACCAGCCATCCGTCCTCCGCTCCGCTCGCGCTTCGCTTGCTGAGGCGCTTTCCAGGAGAAAGTCTCGCACGCTGTACCGTCGCAGGAGGAGCACGAATTCGCAGCGATAGGACGGGCGGAGATGGACGAGACAGCGGGTGGCCAGTCGCACGATCCGGACTTCCCGGACCGGTTCATCGAGTTCATGCGCACCGGCTGGCGCGACTCGACCCTCGACGTCGCCCCACGCCCCGAGGCGCCGGATCACGCCAAGCGCCGCGGCGAGCTGTCCGCCGCTTTCCCCGGTGAGACGTTGGTCATCCCGACCGGTGTGGAGAAGGTCCGCTCCAACGACACGTTCCACCCGTTCCGCCCGGGCACCGAGCACGTGTGGCTCACCGGCGAGCACGACCCCGAGGCCGTCCTCGTGCTGCGCCCCACCGACGGCGGGCACGACGCGACCCTCTACCTGCGGCCGCGTTCACCGCACGACACCGACGAGTTCTTCCGTGACCGCAACCACGGCGAGCTGTGGATCGGCCGGCGGCACACGCTCGCGGAGAAGGCCACCGAGCTGCAGCTGCAGACCGCGCACCTCGACGACCTCGCGGCCGCCCTCGACGACGCCGCGCCCGGCCGCACCAGGGTCCTGCGGGGCTATGACGCGGCGGTCGACGCCGGCATCAGGTCCGCCGCACCTGACCGTGACGCCGAGTTGGCCACGGTACTGGGGGAGCTCCGCCTCGTGAAGGACGCCTGGGAGGTGGAGCAGCTGCAGGACGCGATCGACGCGACCACCCGCGGCTTCGAGGACGTCGCCCGCATCCTGCCCGCCGACCGTCCCGTCAGCGAGCGCCTCATCGACGGCGTCTTCAACCTCCGCGCCCGCCACGACGGCAACACCGTCGGCTACGGCTCCATCGTCGGCAACGGCGCGCACGGCGCGATCCTGCACTGGACCCGCAACGACGGCCGGACCCGCCCCGGTGACCTGCTGCTGCTGGACATGGGCGTGGAGAACCGCAACCTGTACACCGCCGACGTGACCCGCACGGTCCCGGTCTCCGGCACGTTCAGCCCGCTCCAGCGCCAGATCTACGACCTGGTCTTCCACTCCCAGCAGGCCGGCATCGACGTCATCAAGGCCGGCACGAAGTTCGACGACGTGCACCAGGCGTGCATGCGGGTCCTCGCCGAGGGCCTGCACGGCCTGGGGATCCTGCCGGTCAGCGTGGACGAGGCGATGGACCCCCAGTGCATCTTCTACCGGCGGTGGACCCTGCACGGCTTCGGTCACATGCTCGGCCTCGACGTGCACGACTGCGCCACCGCCCGCAAGGAGCGTTACCGCGAGGGTGTCCTGGAGGCGGGTTACGTGCTGACCGTCGAGCCCGGCCTGTACTTCCAGCCGGACGACGAGCTCGTCCCCGCCGAGCTGCACGGCATCGGCGTCCGCATCGAGGACGACGTCCTGGTCACCCCGACCGGCGCCGTCGTCATGTCGGAGGCGCTGCCCCGCTCCGCGGACGCCGTCGAGTCGTGGCTCGCCGCCCAGCGCGAGGCAGGCCCCCGCCTGCCCGGCTAGGAGCCTGCCCGGCTACGAGAATGCCCGGCTACGGAAATGCCCGGCCAGGAGCCTGCCCGGCTAGGAGAGCCAGAAGGTGTCGTGGGTCAGCATGAACTCGTCGCGTTCCAGCTCGGTCAGGGACGACAGGTTCGGCAGCCCCTCGAAGTACGCCTCGCGGGGCGCGCCGGGGGAGAAGTGCAGCAGCATCGAGGCCGGTTCGCCGGACTCGTTGCGGAAGGCGTGGATGCCGCCCTCGGGGACGTGGACCCAGTCCCCCGGGACGGTGGTGATCCACTCCTTGCCGTCGTAGATGCGCACCGAGCCGGACAGGATGTAGAACGACTCGGAGATCGAGCGGTGGTAATGCGGATCGGGGCCGCTCGGCTGCGGACCCATCTCCCAGCGGTACAGGCCGAACTGCCCGTGCGTCGACGCGCCGGTGGCGAGGTAGTGCACGGTGTTGCCGTTGGCATACGTGAAGTCCGGTGGCGTGGCCGCCGGACGGTAGGTGGCGGAGTGCTCGCCGGTAGGCCCGAGATAGTACGGCGGTGGATAGGACATACCTTCACAATACGGCGCCGAGAGGGGGAGCCGGCCTGCGCCGGGTAGGCTGTTGATCCCGTGAAGACCATCGAACGCACCCGTAAGCCCATCCGGACTTTTCATCCGCGCCGGGGGCGGCTCAGTGGTCGGCACTTCGACGCGCTCGACCGGCTCTCCGAGCGGCACGGGTTCACCCCGGGTGACGCCGTCGACGTCCTGGAGATCGGGTCCGGGATGGGTGAGGCGACCCTCGAGATGGCGGCCACCGACCCTGGGCGGCGCTACCTCGCGGTCGAGATCCACACCCCGGGTGTGGCGAACCTGCTCGCCAACATCGAGCAGCACGGCCTGACGAATCTGAGCGTGGTGAGCGTGGACGCCCTCGACCTGTGCCGCGAACACATCCCGGACGCGTCCCTCGACGCGGTCCACGTGTTCTTCCCCGATCCGTGGCCGAAGGCGCGGCACCACAAGCGGCGGCTCATCCAGCCGGTGCACGTGGCGCTGCTCAGCGCGAAGCTGCGGGCCGGTGGGCTGCTGCACTGCGCGACCGACGACCTCGGCTACGCCGAGTCGATGCTGGAGACGCTGACCGCCGAGCCGGCGCTGCGCAACCGGTTCGACGGCTACGCGCCGCGCCCGCAGAGCAGGCCGGTCACGAAGTTCGAGCAGCGGGCCCTCGCCGCCGGGCGCACGCCCGCCGACCTGATGTTCGTGAAGTCGTGAGCGCGGGGCTGGCCGCCAGGGTCCCGCGGGGCGGGGACCCGGACGCCGTCTTCGACGCGTTCGCCGGGTGGGCCAAGGAACAGGGCCTGGAGCTGTACCCGCACCAGGAAGAGTCCCTCATGGAGATCGTCTCCGGGGCGAACCTGATCCTGTCCACCCCCACCGGCTCCGGCAAGAGCCTCGTCGCCGCCGGGGCGCACTTCGCCGCGCTCGCCACGGACCGCACCACGTTCTACACCGCACCGATCAAGGCGCTCGTGTCGGAGAAGTTCTTCGCCCTGGTCGCGATGTTCGGGGCGGAGAACGTCGGCATGCTCACCGGCGACGCGTCGGTCAACGCCGACGCGCCGATCATCTGCTGCACGGCGGAGATCCTCGCGAACATCGCGCTGCGCGACGGCGCCGCGGCGGACGCGGGCCTGGTCGTCATGGACGAGTTTCACTTCTACGCCGAGCCCGACCGGGGCTGGGCGTGGCAGGTGCCGCTGATCGAGCTGCCGCAGGCGCAGTTCGTGCTCATGTCGGCGACCCTCGGTGACGTCACCCGCTTCGTCGATGACCTGTCGGGGCGCACCGGCCGGCCCACCGCCGTGGTGAAGAACGCCGAACGGCCCGTGCCGCTGATGTTCAACTACTCCACGGACCCGCTGCACGAGACGATCGAGGAGCTGCTGAGCACCAAGCAGGCACCGGTCTACATCGTGCACTTCACCCAGGCGTCGGCGCTGGAGCGGGCGCAGGCACTGATGAGCATCAACGTGTCGACCCGCGCGGAGAAGGACATGATCGCCGAGGCGATCGGCCGGTTCCGGTTCACCGCCGGGTTCGGCAAGACGCTGTCGCGGCTGGTGCGGCACGGGATCGGCGTCCACCACGCCGGCATGCTCCCCAAGTACCGCCGCCTCGTGGAGACCCTCGCGCAGGCCGGGCTGCTGAAGGTGATCTGCGGCACCGACACCCTCGGCGTCGGCATCAACGTGCCCATCCGCACCGTGCTGTTCACCGCGTTGTCCAAGTACGACGGGCAGAAGACCCGGCTGCTCTACGCCCGAGAGTTCCACCAGATCGCCGGCCGGGCCGGGCGGGCCGGCTTCGACACCATCGGCACCGTCGTGGTGCAGGCGCCGGATCACGTCATCGACAACGAGCGGGCCCTGGCGAAGGCCGGCGACGACCCGAAGAAACGCCGCAAGGTGGTGCGCAAGAAGCCGCCGGAGGGCTCGATCGGCTGGGGGAGGCCGACGTTCGACCGGCTCGTCGACGCCGAGCCGGAGCCGCTGCGCTCCAGTTTCCAGGTGTCGCACGCGATGCTGCTCAACGTGATCAGCCGCCCCGGCGACGCGTTCGCCGCGATGCGGCACCTGCTGACCGAGAACCACGAGGACGTGCACTCGCAGCGCCGCCTCGTCCGCCGGGCGATTGCCATCTACCGGGCGCTGCTCGCCGGTGGGGTCGTCGAGCAGCTCGCCGAGCCCGACGAGGAGGGCCGGCGGGTCCGGCTCACCGTCGACCTGCAGATGGACTTCGCGCTCAACCAGCCGCTGTCGCCGTTCGCGCTGGCAGCGATCGAGCTGCTCGACCGTGAGGCGCCCGCGTACGCCCTCGACGTGCTGTCCGTCATCGAGTCGACCCTGGACGATCCGCGGCAGATCCTGTCGGCGCAGCAGTTCAAGGCCCGCGGCGAGGCCGTGGCCGCGATGAAGGCCGAGGGCATCGAGTACGAGCAGCGCATGGACCTGCTCGACTCCGTCACCCACCCGAAGCCGCTGCAGGAGCTGCTGGACGCCGCGTACAACCTGTACAAGCAGGGCCACCCGTGGGTCGCCGACTACCAGGTGAACCCGAAGTCCGTGGTCCGCGACATGTACGAGCGCGCGATGACCTTCGTCGAGTACGTCGGGTTCTACAGCCTGTCCCGCTCCGAGGGGCTCGTCCTGCGGTACCTGGCGGACGCGTTCAAGGCGCTGCGCCAGACGGTCCCCGAGGACGCCCGCACCGAGGAGCTCACCGACATCATCGAGTGGCTCGGCGAGCTCGTCCGGCAGGTCGACTCGAGCCTCATCGACGAGTGGGAGCGGCTGCGCAACCCCACCGCTGACGGCGAGCCGACCGTCCTGGACGACCGCCCGCCGGCCGTCACCCGAAACCTGCGCGCCTTCCGCGTCCTGGTCCGCAACGCGCTGTTCCGCCGGGTGGAGCTGGCCGCGCTGCGCCGCTTCGACGAGCTCGGCGACCTCGACGGCGAGCACGGGTTCAGCGCCGACGACTGGCAGGACGCGATCGAGGACTACTTCGACGAGTACGACTCCCTCGGCGTCGGCCCGGACGCCAGAGGTCCGGCCCTGCTCGTGATCGAGCAGAAGCCGGACCGGTGGTTCGTGCGCCAGATCTTCGACGACCCCGCGGGCGACCGCGACTGGGGGATCACCGCCGAGGTCGACCTGGCCGATTCGGACGCGACGGGCTTCGCCGCGATCCGCGTCATGGCCGTCGGCCCCATGTCGGAGGGTTAGCGGGCCGCTGGCACGGTCCGCAGCGCCGCCAGGAACTCGGCGGGGTGGGTGAAGGCGGCGAAGTGCGACGCGCCGTCGATGAGGACCAGGGACTTTGCCGGGGCGTCGACCTCGGCGAAGAACTCCACCGCCGGCCCGGTGAGGGTGACGACGTCCTGCGCGCCCTGGAACAGGTGGAACGGGATCTCCAGCCGAGTGCCCTCGGCGCGGGCGTCGAACTGCATGAACTGGGCGAACATCGCGTCGCGGACCGCGGCGAACCCCCGCAGCCAGGCGATCACGTCCAGCAGTGAGTAGTCGGGCTTCGTCAGCAGCAGCGAGAACAGGGTCTTGAGCCCGCCGTTGGGGTTGGCCGGGTCGGTGCCCATCGACCACTGCATGCGCCGGCCCCACGCCTTCACGTCCCAGGTGCGGGGGTCCGGGTCGAGTGCCTCGAGGGTGGCCACGCCGCGCTTGTTACCGGCGGCGCGCAGGCGCTCCAGGGTGTCGGCCCGGCCCTGGCGCTCGTTGGCGAGCATGTCGACGTAGAAGTCGCTGCCGACATACGCGCTGAACAGGTCGGGGCGCTGCCGCGCCATCGGCAGCCCGACGATCGTGCCCATCGAGCCGGCCATCAGGATCACCGTGTCCTTGCCGAGGTGGGCGCGGACGTGCTCGGCGACCTCGATGCCGTCTGCGACCATGCGCTCGAAGGTCAGCTCCCCGGCGCTGGGCCTGCCGTTGCGGCGCAGCGTGCGGCCGCAGCCGCGGCGGTCCCAGTGCACGACCGTGAAGTGCCGCTCCCACTCGCGCAGGGCGGCGGTGAACACCGAATACGGCGAGCCTGGGCCGCCGTGCACCACCAGCAGCACCGGGTTGGCCCGGTCCTCGCCGCGGATCTGCAGCCACTGCTCGACGCCGCCGATGCGCACGTAGCGCCCCTCGACGATGCCGTTCGGGGAGTCGATGCGGGCCTTCGCGGCGACCCGGTGCTTGAGGACGGCCCGGACCGCGAGGGGGGCGGCGGCGACGAGGGCGAGCGCGGCGAGAACGACCAGTGTGATTGTCATGCCCCGAACGGTACACCCGTGTCAGACAAATGTGCAAGACGTTTGTGTGAGACGTATGATCAGTGCATGGGCAACAAGGAGAAGCTGCTGGACGGGGCGCTGCAGTGCCTGCTCGACAAGGGCTACGCGCGCACCACCGCGCGCGACGTCGCCTCGGCGGCCGGCGTGAGCCTCGCCGCGATCGGCTACCACTTCGGCACCACCGACGCGCTGCTCAACGCCGCGCTCGACCAGGCCATGGAGACCTGGGGCACCGCGCTCGAGACCGCGCTGCGCGACGACGGCGACGCCGCGCTCGACCCGCGGACCCGGTTCGTGGCGATCTGGACCCGGATCATCGCCTCCGTCGAGGCCCAGCCCGCGCTGTGGAAGCTCCAGTTCGAGGTGGTCGCGCAGCTCGCCGTGCTGCCCGAGCTGCACGAGCGGTGGCAGCACTCCCTGACGGCCGCCCAGGAGGGCCTCGCCGAGCTTTTCGGCGGCAGTCCCGGCACGGGTGCCCTCTACCAGGCGCTGCTCACCGGCGTGGTCGTGCAGCACCTCGTCGCCCCGGGGCGTGGCGTCGACGGCTCCGCGCTGGCGGCGGCGCTGCAGGAGGTCGCAGCACGGATCCGGACCGGTGAAGATGCCGCCGAACGTGTGTAAAAGCCGCGAACCGCGGTAGCCCTTGGAGTATGACCGCCACATCGGACCACCGGGCGTTCAACGACGGCGCGCTGAGCACCGACCAGGGCATCCCCATCGCCGACACCGACAACTCGTTGCGTGCCGGTGCCCGCGGGCCGAGCCTCCTGGAGGACTTCCACCTCCGGGAGAAGCTCATGCGCTTCGACCACGAACGCATCCCGGAGCGCGTCGTGCACGCCCGCGGCGCCGGGGCGCACGGCGTGTTCAAGGTCTACGAGCCCCTGGACGAGTACACCACCGCCGACTTCCTCACCGACCCGGACGCCGAGACGCCCGTCTTCGTGCGGTTCTCCACCGTGCAGGGCTCCCGCGGCTCCACCGACACCCCGCGGGACGTGCGCGGCTTCGCCACGAAGTTCTACACCCGGCAGGGCAACTTCGACCTCGTCGGCAACAACATGCCGGTCTTCTTCATCCAGGACGGCATCAAGTTCCCCGACCTGGTGCACGCCCTCAAGCCGGAGCCGCACCACGAGATGCCGCAGGCCGCATCCGCGCACGACGCGTTCTGGGACTTCGTGTCGCTGCAGCCCGAGACGATGCACCACCTGATCTGGCTCATGTCGGACCGGGCGCTGCCGCGTTCCTACCGGATGATGCAGGGCTTCGGCGTGCACACCTTCCGCCTCGTCAACGGCCACGGGCACAGCACCTTCGTGAAGTTCCACTGGACGCCGGCGCTCGGTACCCACTCCCTGGTCTTCGACGAGGCGCAGAAGATCTCCGGCAAGGACCCCGACTTCAACCGCCGCGACCTGTGGGAGTCGATCGAGGCCGGCGTTTTCCCGCAGTGGGAGCTCGGCGTGCAGCTCATCCCGCAGGAGCAGGCGTTCGCGTTCGACGACATCGACCTGCTGGACGCCACGAAACTCATCCCCGAGGAACTGGTGCCGGTCACCCCCGTCGGCCGGCTCACGCTCAACCGCAACCCGGACAACTTCTTCGCCGAGACCGAGCAGGTCGCCTTCTGCGTCGGCAACGTCGTGCCCGGCATCGACTTCACCGACGACCCGCTGCTGCAGGCGCGGCTGTTCTCGTACCTCGACACCCAGCTGACCCGCCTCGGCGGCCCCAACTTCGCCCAGCTGCCGATCAACCGGCCGCACGCGCCGGTCCGCAACCACCAGCAGGACGGCCTGCACCAGCAGCGGGTGCCCGTGGGTCGGGCCAACTACCTGCCCAACTCCCTCGGCGGCGACCTGCCGGCCCGCGGCTCCGGGTTCGGGCACGTGCCGGAGATGGTCGACGGCCCCAAGGAACGCAAGCGCAGCGTCACCTTCGCCGACCACTACAGCCAGGCGACCCTGTTCTGGAACAGCATGTCGACGTGGGAACGGGCGCACATCGTCGCCGCGTACCGCTTCGAACTCGGCAAGGTCGACACCATGGCCATCCGGGTCCGGATGGTCGAGCACCTCAACCGCGTCGACCACGACCTGGCGGTGGCGGTCGCCGCCGGCATCGGCGTCGAGGAACCGGTCAAGTCCGTCGACAACCACGGCCGCAGCTCGGCCGCGCTGAGCCAGGCGGTGACCGCACCCAACGCCGTCGCCACCCGCAAGGTCGCGGTCCTCGTCGGCGACGGCGTCTCGGCCCGGGCCGTCGTCCGGCTCCGCGACGTCCTCGGCGCGCAGGGCGTGACCGTCGAGCTGCTCGCCCCCGTCGACGGCACCGTCGACACCGACGACGGCCTGCCGATGGAGGTCACCCGGGCGATGAACACCGTCGCCTCGGTGCTCTACGACGCGGTCGCCGTCCCCGACGGCGCGCTGACGCTGGCCGCCGACGGCGTCGCGGTCAACTTCGCGGCCGAGGCCTACAAGCACGGCAAGGCGGTTGCGGCGTCCGGCACCGGCGAGGACGTGCTGCGCCGCGCCCATATCCCCCTGGACGACCCGGACCCGGCGCTGGTGCTCGACGCCGACCCGGGCGAGCGGCTGCTCGCCGCCCTCGCCACCCACCGCAACTTCGACCGGGACGTGTCCGCGATCCCCGCCTAGGCGCTGCCGAGCGCCTTCTCCAGGAACCGGTGCCGCTCGACGAGCACCCGCTCGACGCGGCCCTCCGCGACGACCTGGCCGCCGTCCCGGGCAAGGATCTCGAAGACCAGCTTGCGCCCGTCGGCCTTCGCCAGCCGCGCCTCGACGGTGACCTTGCCGCCGATCGGGGTCGGCGCCCGGTGCTCCAGCTCGACCCGCGTCCCGACCGTCGTCCACCCCGGCGGGAGCCGCCGGACCAGCGCGCCGACGGTCGCCGCCTCGGCGAGCGCCAGCACCTTCGGGGTGCCGAGCACCGGCACGTCACCCGACCCCAGCGACTGCGCCGTGTCGGCGTCGGTGACGGTCAGCTCGACCCGGGCGACCGCGCCCACCCAAGGTGCCGCGTCCACAGAGAAGCCCATGGCCCCACAGTAATGAGTTTCGAGGCGAAAACACCGCCGCTACAGTCGGGCGCATGCGTGACCTTGCGGCCTGGATCGACGCCGGCGCCGTCGTCGCCCTCACCGGCGCCGGCATCTCCACCGACTCCGGCATCCCCGACTTCCGCGGTCCCGACGGCGTCTGGACCCGCGACCCCGAGGCGATGAAACTCTCCTCGATCGAGCACTACGTCGCCGACCCGCAGGTCCGCCGCCGCGCCTGGCAGGAGCGGCTGCACAACCCGGCCTGGACCGCCGTGCCCAACGCCGCGCACCACGCCCTCGTCGACCTGGAACGAGCCGGCAAGCTCACCGCCGTGATCACCCAGAACATCGACGGCCTGCACCAGCGCGCCGGCGCCTCGAACGTCATCGAGCTGCACGGCACCCTGTCGCAGACCGAGTGCCTGGGCTGCGAGGAGCGCCGTCCGATGCCCGACACCCTGGCCCGGGTCACCGCCGGCGACCCCGACCCCGCCTGCCTGAGCTGCGGTGGCCTGCTGAAGTCCGCGACGATCTCCTTCGGCCAGGCGATGAACCTGGCGACCCTGGAGGCCGCCGCCGAGGCCGCGATGGGCTGCGACGTGTTCCTGGCCGTCGGCACGTCCCTGACCGTGCACCCGGCGGCCGGCCTGGTCGACGTCGCCCGCAAGGCCGGCGCGATGGTCGTCATCGTCAACGCGGCCGAGACCCCGTATGACGCCGTCGCCGACATGGTCGTCCGCGACCCGATCGGCGAGGTGCTCCCCAGCCTCGCCCACGCCGCCGCCTGACCGTCACGGCAGGCGTTCGCTCCACCCGCACGCGGCGTTGATCGTCACGGACCAGGATCGGGCGGCGGGGGCGTGGGAGCTGGTCCGGCCGGCGGCGGAGGTTCGGGCGGCGGGGGTGCGGGCAGTTCGCCGGCTGGCTCGGCGGCGGGCGGTTCGCCGGCCGGCTCGGCGGCAGGCGGTTCGCCGGCCGGCTCGGCGGCGGGCGGCTTCAGCAGGGAGATCCGGGGGCGGGCGGCGGCCCGGCGGGCGGCCCGGGAGCTGGTGGCCACCAGGTCGGCGAGGGCATACGCGTCGGCGGTGGCCCGGTGCCGGCCGACCGCGTGCAGGCCACCCGCCGTGTCCACGTGGACGGTGGCAAGGTCGAGGGCGCGCTGCAGCGGGCCCTGCGTGACCCGGACACTCTGCACGCGGATCAGGGGCACCACGACCAGCTCGCGGGTCAGGACGCCCTCGCGGACGGCGACGACCGTGCCGGTGACGGCGATGCCGATGCGGGACCACGCCAGGGGCGCCAGCCAGCGGGCGCGGCGGGGCGGGCCGGCGACCGCGAGGGCGCCGGCGTCCACCGGCGGCGCGGCCACGGTGGCGTGCACGGCGGCGCCGAGGATGCCGGCGGCCACGGCGAGGGTGTCGGCGGAGGCGGCGACGGGCACGAGGGTGCCGGCGCGCAGCTGCTCCTCGCCGTGGCCGGCGTAACCGGCCACGTCGATGCGGGCCCGGGCCCAGCCGGCCGGGCGCCACAGCAGCGGCCACGTCACCTTGAGACCCTGGACGCGGCGCGGCGGGACGGTCTGGCTGCGCTTGTTGAGCAGGCCCTGGCGCACCCGCAGCGCGGCGGCGTCGGTGCCGATGGTGAAGTCCCACTCGTCCAGGACCCGGCGCACCGGGACCTGGAAGACGCCGAGGAACGCGGTGATCGTGCTGGCGGCGCCGATCAGGGTCCAGGCCGGGTCGAGGGACGCCTGCCAGGCGACGAAACCGACGCCGACGGGCACCGCCAGGGCCTGCGGGGTGAGCAGCTGGGCCTGCAGCAGCCGCCGGTTCACGACGGTGAAGACACCGGCCACGTCCGTGTCGTCGGCGGGTGCATGCGGTACGCCGGTGGACAGCCCGATGAGGTCGGACCGGAGGTTGGCCGCGCCGGCGACGGTCAGGTAGGCCAGCGGCGCCTCGGTCTTGCCGGCGCCGATCACCTCCAGGCGCAGCTCGGCGAGCCCGAAGACGCGGGCGAGGAGAGGGCGGACCACGTCGATGGCCTGGACCCGTTCGAGCGGGATCGTTCTGGTACGCCGGGAGATCAGCCCCTCGTGCACCCGCAGCTCCCGGCCGACGATCTCGTAGCCGGTGACGAGCCAGACGACGGCGGAGACGAGGACCGCGACGACGAGGATCGCGCCCATCGCGGCGAGCCAGTGCAGCGGGCCCAGGTCGCTCAGGCCACGCCAGGAGACGGCGACGGCGGCGAACGCCACCAGCTTGGCCCCCTTCAGCAGTGGGGTCAGCGGGTGGAGTCGTTGCCTCACAGGCCCTCTTCGCGGATCTCGCCGAGGGCGGCGAGCCGGTCCCGCAGCCGGGTCGCCTCGGCCGCCTCGAGCCCGGGGACGGAGGCGTCGCTGGCCGCGGCGGCGGTGTGCAGGGTGACGGTGGCGAGGCCGGCGGCGCGCTCGAGCGGGCCGGCGGTGACGTCGACGAACTGCATCCGCGCGTACGGGACGATCGACAGTCGCCGCACCAGCAGTCCGTGCCGCACGAGGAGGTCCTCGGCGCGTTCCGCATAGCCCCAGGCGCGAATCGAGCGGCGCATGAACACGGCGCGGAGCCCGCCCAGTGCCACACCGGCGAACGCGATCAGGAGAAACCATGCGCTGACCAGAAGCGCGGCGACCGCCGCCGCGACCACGAACGCCAGGGTCCAGGCGGCCAGGACGCCCAGGCGCAGCCAGAAGTAGCGGGGCGAGATCGACCGCCATGAGACGGTGTCAGGCGGCGCGGTCACGGTTCGAGCGTAGCCGGGGGCACCGGGATCGTGTCGCGCAGAAAACCGCGAGCGGTCAGGAAGTCACCGAGGGTGGTGCGGTGCGTGTCACACGCGAGCCATACCTTGCGGCGGTCGGGGGTGTGCAGCTTCGGATTGTTCCAGCGCAGCTGCCACGTCGCCGGGGCGCGGCAGCCCTTGGCGGAGCAGATGAGGGGGTCCACGCGGCCAGTGTGCCAGCGGTGGGGGAGAGGATGAGCGCCGGGCGGCCACGGGGGAAGCCGCCCGGCGACGGGGTGAATCGTACCCACCCGGGTACGGGTGATGTCCAGTCACCCGAGGTGTCCGATCCGAAATTCCCGGAGAATCACTAGCCGGTTTTCGGAAAAATCAGTAAAAATCGGTCACTGCCCGGACTCTCAGAAGCTTCCCAGTGACGTCGGATCGCGTTCGGTTGGTCCGGCGTGCGACGCTTGGAGTCGTCTGAATGCCAGCATGAGTGGAGGACCGGTGACCCAGCCGAGCAACCCTGTCTCGCCGCCAGGCGGGCAGGTCTCGACACCCGCTCAGGACGCGACCGTGCTGGAGCGCGCCCTGTTCGAGGTCAAACGGGTCATCGTCGGCCAGGACCGCATGATCGAGCGCATGTTCGTCTCGCTGCTGTCGCGTGGCCACGTGCTCCTCGAGGGCGTGCCCGGCGTGGCGAAGACCCTTGCCGTGGAGACCCTGGCCCGGGTCGTCGGCGGCACGTTCTCGCGCATCCAGTTCACCCCGGACCTCGTCCCCGCCGACATCGTCGGCACCCGGATCTACCGGCAGTCCAGCGAGAAGTTCGACGTCGAGCTCGGCCCGGTGTTCGTCAACTTCCTGCTCGCCGACGAGATCAACCGCGCGCCCGCCAAGGTGCAGTCGGCGCTGCTGGAGGTCATGGCCGAGCAGCAGGTGTCGGTCGGCGGCGAGACCTATGAGGTGCCGCGGCCGTTCCTGGTCATGGCCACGCAGAACCCGATCGAGCAGGAGGGTGTCTATCCCCTGCCCGAGGCGCAGCGCGACCGCTTCCTGATGAAGATCCAGGTGGGATATCCCACCGACAGCGAGGAGCGCGAGATCGTCTACCGGGTCAGCGTGAAGATCCCGGAGCCGGTCGCCGTGCTCACCCCCACCGACCTGATGGCGCTGCAGGACAAGGCCGACGACGTGTTCGTGCACAACGCGCTCGTCGACTACGCGGTGCGGCTCGTGGTGGCGACCCGGGCCCCGGCCGAGCACGGGCTCGCCGACGTCGCGCAGCTCATCCAGTACGGTGCGAGCCCTCGCGCCTCGCTCGGCATCGTCCGTGCGTCCCGGGCCCTGGCGCTGCTGCGCGGCCGTGACTACGCGCTGCCGCAGGACGTGCAGGACATCGCGCCCGACATCCTGCGCCACCGCCTGGTGCTGTCCTACGACGCGCTCGCCGACGACATCTCCGCCGACGACATCGTCAAGCGGGTCCTCGCCGCGGTGCCGCCACCGACCGTCGCGCCGCGCCAGCAGGCCGTCGCCGCCGGCCAGGGGCCGGGCACCCCCGCGCCGCCGCCGACCACGATCACCACCTGGCCGGGCCGCTGATCCATGGCCACGGACGATGCCCGCGCCGAGGTCGTGCTCAACCGCATGCAGCTGCTCGTCACCCGCAAGCTCGACGGTCTGCTCCAGGGTGACTATCTGGGCCTGCTGCCGGGCCCCGGCACGGAAGCCGGCGAGTCCCGGGAGTACCGGCCGGGCGACGACGTGCGACGCATGGACTGGCCCGTCACGGCCCGCACCACGCTGCCGCACGTCCGGCAGACCGTCGCCGACCGGGAGCTGGAGACCTGGCTCGCCGTCGACCTGTCCGCGAGCCTCGACTTCGGCACCGCCCGCTACCTCAAGCGCGACCTGGCGATCGCCGCGGCCGCCGCCGTCGCCCACCTGACCGTGCGCGGCGGCAACCGGATCGGCGCCGTCGTCGGCACCGCCGGCGCCACGCACCGGCTGCCGGCGCGACCCGGCCGCAAGGACGCGCAGGGCCTGCTGCGGGCGATCGCGCTGACGGCGCCACAGCCCGGCCGCGCCGACCTCGGCGCCCTCGTCGACATGCTCAACCGGCCACCACGCCGGCGCGGCATGGCGGTCGTCATCTCCGACTTCATGACCCCGGTCGCCCAGTGGGCCCGCCCGCTGCGCAAACTCGGCGTCCGCCACGACCTCCTGGCCGTGGAGATCGTCGACCCGCGCGAGCTGGAACTGCCCAACGTCGGCGTGATCGCCCTCGTGGACCCCGAGAGCGGCCGGATGCACGAGGTACAGACCGCCGACCCGAAGCTGCGCCACCGTTACGCACACGCGGCCGCCGCCCAGCGCGCCGAGATAGCCTCGGCACTACGCGGTGCCAACGCCGCGCACCTGAGACTGCGCACCGACTCCGACTGGCTGCTCGACATCGTCCGGTTCGTCGCCGCCCAGCGGCACGCCCGGACGAGGGGGACGACCCGATGATTCGTTTGCTCTCACCGTGGTGGCTGCTGTCGCTGCTGCCCGTCCTCGCCGTCATCGGCGTGTACGTCTGGCGGCAACTGCACCGCCGCGCGTTCGCCGTGAAGTTCACCAACGTGGACCTGCTCAGCAGCCTGGTGCCCAAGGGCATCGGCGCCCGGCGCCATGTCAGCGCCGCCGCGTTCCTGCTGAGCCTGCTCATCCTCAGCTTCGGCATGGCCCGCCCATCCGTCGACACGAAGGAACCTCTCGAGCGGGCCACCATCATGCTCGCCATCGACGTGTCACTGTCGATGCAGGCCACCGACGTGGAGCCGACCCGCATCGAGGCCGCCAAGTCCGCGGCCACCGACTTCGTCAGGCAGCTGCCGGCCTCGTTCAACGTCGGCCTGGTCTCCTTCGCGAAGACCGCCAGCGTCCTGGTCTCGCCGACGAAGGAACGCAACTCGGTGCTCCAGGCGATCGACGGCCTCACCCTGCAGGAGTCGACCGCGACCGGCGAGGCCGTCTTCACCAGCCTCGACGCGATCCGCACCGTCCCCGCGGACGGCGCCTCAGGCCCGCCGCCGGCCCGCATCGTGCTGCTGTCCGACGGCTTCCGCACCGCCGGCCGCTCCCTGGAGGACGCGTCCGCCGCCGCCACCGCGGCCAACGTGCCCGTGTCGACGATCGCCTTCGGCACCGACGAGGGCGTGGTCCGCATCGGCAACACCCCCCAGCGGGTCCCGGTCGACCGGGCGTCGCTGCAGAAGGTCGCCGAGACCACCAAGGGCTACTTCTACGAGGCCGCCAGCAAGGAAGAACTCAAGCGCGTCTACACCGACATGGGCAGCTCCATCGGCTACAAGACCAAGCCCCGCGAAATCACCCAGTGGTACCTCGGCGCCGGCTTCCTCCTGGCCCTGCTAGCCGGCGGCCTGAGCCTTCTCTGGGGCAGCCGCCTGCCGTAACCGCCAAGAACAAAGACGACGGCGCGGTGCGGGCCCTTCGCGGATGGGCCTGCCTTCGCGTCTCGGGCGCAGGGCAGGCGAATAGGACGACAGACCTGGCACGACCCGCAACCTGAACCACCGGTCTTCAATCGCCACGCGCATGCGTGTGAGTCGCCCGCGCCCTTCAGGACGCAGGGCGTGCGACCAGCGGGAGCATTGGGGGTGTGGGGTGAGAATCCCCCACTGCTCTTAACGGCCGAAGGCCGCAGCGGAAGATTAGTGCGCCCCTACCATGTAGAAAAGCGCGGCGACCCACATTGCGGCCAGGAAGAATCCAATGGGCGCGATGAAGCGGCTCATGACGTGCTCCCAACGGTGTGTCTCGAGAAGAACAGAGAACAGACACGCGGAGCCGTGACCGGGGAGGGGACTACACCGAGTCACGACTGGAAGGATCGCTACTTCGCACAGCGATCACCTCCAGGGAGCAGCAGCCGCACCGGGCGGTCAGCAAGAATCACGAGCAGACGCGCTCATGGTAGCGCCACGCCTCACAGCCCACATCAGCCGACCGGCGAGTTGGCGGGTACCCGTCAGTAACACCTAATCTCCGTACAGCTAATCGCAGGCATCGCAGAAGGGCGGCAACGTGGCGAGGACCGTGCTGGTCACCGGCGGTAACCGAGGAATCGGGCTGGCAATCGCGCAGGCCTTCGCCGCGCAGGGCGACAGGGTCGCGGTGACCCACCGGGGCTCCGGCGCCCCCGACGGCCTGTTCGGCGTGCAGTGTGACATCACCGACAATGCCGCCGTGGACGCCGCGTTCACGACGGTGGAGGCTGAGCTCGGCCCCGTCGAGGTGCTCGTCGCCAACGCCGGCATCACCGACGACACGCTGCTGCTGCGGATGAGCGAGGACCAGTTCACCCGGGTGATCGACACGAACCTCACCGGCTCGTTCCGGGTCGCGAAGCGCGCCTCGAGCAAGATGCTGCGGGCCAGGTGGGGGCGGATCATCTTCATCTCGTCCGTCGTCGGCCTGTACGGCGGGCCCGGCCAGGTCAACTATGCCGCGAGCAAGGCAGGTCTGGTCGGCATGGCCCGGTCGATCACGCGGGAGCTCGGCAGCCGCAACATCACCGCCAACGTGGTGGCGCCCGGGTTCATCGAGACCGACATGACCGCCGTGCTGCCCGAGGCGACGCAGGCCGAGTACAAGAAGGCCATCCCGCTCGGCCGGATGGCGAAACCCGAGGAGGTGGCGGGCGCGGTGACCTGGCTCGCGAGCGACTCGGCGGGGTACATCAGCGGCGCCGTCATCCCCGTCGACGGCGGCCTGGGCATGGGCCACTGAGGCCACCGAAACCCAAGAGGAGAACCATGAGCGGACTGCTCGAAGGTAAGCGGCTGCTGATCACCGGGATCATCACCGACCAGTCGATCGCCTTCTCCGTTGCCAAGCTCGCACAGGAGCAGGGCGCGACCGTCGTGCTGACCGGGTTCGGCCGGCTCTCGCTGGTCGAGCGGATCGCGAAGCGGCTGCCGAAGGAGGCGCCGGTCATCGAGCTCGACGTCACCAACCCCGAGCACCTCGCGGGCCTGGAAGGCAAGGTACGGGAACACGTCGACGGCCTCGACGGCGTCCTGCACTCGATCGGGTTCGCCCCGGCCAGCTGCCTCGGCGGCGGGTTCCTCGAGGCGCCGTGGGAGGACGTGGCGACCGCGCTGCACGTGTCGACGTTCTCCTACAAGTCCCTCGCGGTGGCGTGCCTGCCGCTGATGGGCACCGGTGGCTCGATCGTCGGCCTCGACTTCGACGCGACCAAGGCGTGGCCGGTCTACGACTGGATGGGCGTGGCCAAGGCGGGCCTGGAGTCCACCTCGCGCTACCTGGCGCGGGACCTCGGCCCCCGTGGCATCCGGGTGAACCTGGTCGCGGCGGGTCCCCTTCGTACCATGGCGGCGAAGTCCATCCCGGGCTTCGCGGTGTTCGAGGAGTCATGGGCGAAGACCGCGCCGCTCGGCTGGGACCTCAACGACCAGGTCGCCGCCGCGAAGGCGTGCTGTGCGCTGCTGTCGGACTGGTTCCCGGCCACGACCGGCGAGATCGTGCACGTCGACGGCGGGTACCACGCGGTCGGATCGTCCTGACCCTGTTGTAACAATGGGACGCGTGGCTTATGACGCGTTTCTGCTCGTCTCGTTCGGCGGTCCGGAAGGGCAGGAGGACGTCCTGCCCTTCCTGGAAAACGTGACGCGGGGGCGTGGCATCCCGGCCGAGCGGCTGGAGGCCGTCGCCGGGCACTACCGGCACTTCGGCGGCGTGTCGCCGATCAACGCGCAGAACCGGGCGCTGCTGGACGCGCTGCGCCCCGCGATGGATCTCCCGATGTACTGGGGCAACCGCAACTGGCACCCGTTCCTGGAAGCCACCGTGCGGCAGATGCGCGACGACGGGATCCGGCACGCCCTCGCGTTCGTCACCAGCCCGTTCGGCTCGAACTCCTCGTGCCGCCAATACCAGGACGACATCGCGCGGGCCCGGGACGCCGTCGGCGCGGACGCCCCGGTGATCGACAAGATCCGCCACTTCCACGACCACCCGTTGTATGTCGAGTCACATGCGGCCGCGGTACGCGCAGCGCTGGACTCCCTGCCGTCCCGCCTGAGCGCGCGGCTGGTCTTCACCGCCCACTCGATCCCGACCGCCATGAACGACGCGTCCGGGCCGGGCGGGGTCGGCCGGTACCGCGCGCAACTGCTCGAAACGGCGTCCCTGGTCGCCGCCGCGGCCGCCCCCGAGCTCGAGTGGGAGCTGGTGTGGCAGAGCCGCTCCGGGCCGCCGCAGGTGCCGTGGCTCGAGCCGGACGTCAACGACCATCTCGCGCGGCTGGCCGAGGCCGGCGTGAAGGAGGTCGTGGTCAGCCCGATCGGCTTCATCTCCGACCACCTGGAGGTGATCTGGGACCTCGACAACGAGGCCCGCGACACCGCCGCGAAGCTCGACCTGGCCTTCGCCCGCGCCGCCACCCCTGGCGTGGACCCCCGGTTCGTGACGATGATCCGACAGCTCGTCGATGAGCGCGTGCTTGCTCACAGTAACGTTCGTCACGCCCTCGGAACCGTCCCCACCTGGGACTTCTGCCCATCCGACTGCTGCGTGTCACCGAAACGCGTATAGTGCCGAAACGTTTCTGAGGGAGCATGGACGCGTGAGAGAACGCAAGCCCATCGAGTCCTGGCTCACCGACATGGACGGGGTCCTCGTGCACGAGGGCGAGCCCGTGCCCGGCGCACCGGAGTTCGTCAACCGGCTGCGCTCGTCCGGCAAGCCGTTTCTGATCCTGACCAACAACTCCATCTATACGGCCCGCGACCTGCAGGCCCGCCTGCGGCGCATCGGCTTCGACGTGCCCGAGTCCGCGATCTGGACCTCCGCCCTGGCCACCGCCCAGTTCCTGGACACCCAGCGCCCCGGCGGCACCGCCTACGTCATCGGCGAGGCCGGCCTGACCACCGCCATGCACGAGGTCGGCTACATCCTGACCGACACCGAACCGGACTACGTGGTGCTGGGCGAGACCCGCACCTACAGCTTCGAGGCGATAACGCAGGCGATCCGGCTCATCAACGACGGCGCCCGCTTCATCTGCACCAACCCCGACGCCACCGGCCCCTCCAACGAGGGCGCCCTGCCGGCGTGCGGCGCCGTCGCCGCCCTGATCTCCAAGGCGACCGGCATCGAGCCCTACTTCATCGGCAAGCCCAACCCGATGATGATGCGCTCCGCCCTCAACAGCATCGACGCGCATTCCGAGACCACCGCGATGATCGGCGACCGCATGGACACCGACGTCCTGTGCGGCCTCGAGGCCGGCCTGGAGACGATCCTGGTCCTCAGCGGCATCTCGACGGTGACGGACGTGGAGCGCTACCCCTACCGGCCGTCGCGCATCATCCCGTCGGTCGCGCACCTGATCGACGAGGTGTAACCGCCTCCGATTCCACCAGCCCGCGGAGGCGTTCGACGTCCGCGGTGAGGTTGCGCCGCAGCGTCGCGCGGAACAGCGGTGCCGCGAGACGCTGCGCGCCGTGCAGGCGGACGTTGAGCTCCAGGTGCACCAGGCAGGCGCCGGCGGCGGTGGGCGTGACCGTGCGGGAGCCGTCGGCGTCCGCCCCGCTGGTGGTGCGCCACGCGAACCGCAGCCCCGGCCCGACCGCCGTGACGACGCCGAGGTTGTGGTACCTCCCACCGGCCACCCGCATGTGCTCGTCGGTCGTCGTGCCCACGTGCACCGGCCCGGCGGGCGTCGGCACCATCGACGTGACGCCCCGCCGCCACGCCGCGTCGTTGCCGTAGTCGGCGAGCACATCCCACACGACCTGCGCCGGCCGCTCGATCACGATCTCGGCATGCAGCCGCAGCGCCTGCTGCTGAAAAGTAGTCATGCGTCTGATAATACGACGTCGAACTATCTGGAGATCCATAGAATGTCGGCATGGCGACGCCCGACGACGTGGACCGCATCATGGCGCAGTGGCGCCGTGAACGCCCCGAGCTCGACCTGGCCGCCATGGAGACGTTCGGCCGGCTCGGCAGGCTCTTCGCGCACCTCGGTCGCGCCGTCGACGAGACGTTCACCCGCTTCGGCCTGCAGCGTGGCGAGTACGACGTCCTGGCCGCCCTCCGCCGCTCCGGCGCACCCTACGTCCTGACCCCGTCGGCGTTGTCGGACGTCCTCATGCTGTCGCGCGCCGGAATGACGAACCGCCTGGACCGCCTCGAAGCCGCGGGCCTGATCGAACGCCGCGCCAACCACGAGGACCGCCGCAGCATGCTGATCGCCCTGACCCCCCAGGGCGTCGCCCTGGCCGACGAGGTGACAACAATCCACGTCGCCAACGAGTCCACCCTCCTGTCAGACCTCACCCCCGACGAACGCCACCACCTGGACGCAATCGCCCGCAAACTCCTCGCCCGCTTCGAATAACCCACCCACCCCTCGCGCATGCCACCGCGCGGCCACCCAGCGTGCCACAACCCGAACCAACGCCCTTTCCGCAGTTTTTCCTGAAGCGGACAGGCCTTCCGCCGAACACCATTCCGCTCCAGAAAACAACGAAACCCGAACGCGTTTCACCCCTTGCGCTCGCCGGAGAGTGCGCCGCTCCGCGGCGCATGGCCCCGCGGGTGGGAACCCCCGCCGCCGCACCGATGGCGCGGCAGCATTGCAGCGGCGGCCGCCCAAATCCAGCCCCGTAGGAGAGGGTGACCCCGACGGACCTGGGAAGCGCAGCGCCCCGACCCGTCCACTTGGGCTGGCTACGAGAGTGCGAGCGCAGCGAGTATGGGGGCTGCGGGTGGGAACCCCCGCCGCCGCGCCGGAGGCGCGGCAGCATTGCAGCGGCGGCTGCCCCGCTCCAGCCCGTGCGAGAGGGTGACCCCGGCGGGCCTAGGAAGCGCAGCGCCCCGACCCGACCACTCGCGCTGGCCGGGGAGTGCGTCGCGGAGCGGCGCATGGGGGCCGCGGGTGGGAACCCCCGCCGCCGCGCCGGAGGCGCGGCAGCATTGCGGGGGCGGGATCGCCGCTCCCGGGCAGTGGGAGAGGGGGGGCGC
>NZ_JBFAPO010000017.1:0-81408 GCF_040676755.1 Dactylosporangium sp. NPDC049525
GCCGGGCGGCAGCCCCTCGACCAGGCGCAGTGGCAGGCGTCGCCGGCCGGCCGCCGGCAGAACGAGGCCGCGCTCCGGCACTTCGAGGGCATCCTGCGCACCATGCCGGCGGCCCGGTTCCGCACGCCGGCCGCACCGTCACAACCCCGGTTCTGGCGGGCCTCGTTCGACTCGGCAGCGCTGCCCCTTGCCCTGCGGGCGTTGAGCGCGCGCACGGGCGCCGACCCGTCGGTGACGCTGCTCGCCGTGTTCGCGATGGCCGTGCACGCGACGTGCGGCGTGGACCCCGTGATCATCCGACCGCTGGTGAGCAACCGCTTCCGGCCCGGGTTCGCCGACGTGGTCTGCACCGCCGTGCAGGCCGGGCTGTGCCAGGTGCCGGTCGCCGGCCTGGGCTTCGACGAGGTCCTGGCGCAGGCCCGGCGGGCCGCGATGAGCGCCTACAAGCTGGCGTACTTCGACCAGCGGGACCTGTTCGCGCTCGTCGACCGGGTCGGTGTTGAACGCGGGGAACGCCTGGAGATCGGCTGTTTCCTCAACGACCGCCGCGACCCGTCCGCCGGTGCCGGCGGCCCCACCCCCACCGCGGCGGAGATCCGGGCGGCGGTGCCGCAGTCGTCGTTCGCGTGGGTGGTCCGGCGGGCGGCGCCCGGCTTCGAGCCGATGATCCTCGACGTCGAGGACACTGCAACGGGGTTGCGGTGCACCGCGCACACCGACACCGCGGACATCTCCCCCGCCGACACCACCGCGCTGCTGCATCACCTGGAGCGCGTCGCGGTCTCCGCCGCGCTCACATCGTCAGCCCCTCGATCCGGGCCAGGGCCGTCAGTGCCGTCTCGTCCAGCGGTAGTCCCGGCCGCGTCAGCGTGACGACGAGGGAGCCCGGGATGTAGTAGTTGCGGAGGGTCACCTGCACGTGGACGCCGTCGGGACGATCCCGGTCCACCACGAGCATGAGCCCGCCCCCGCCGGCGGCGCGACTGGCCCGGTACATGATCGTGCCGTCCTCCTCCACCTCCCGCACGCAGGTGGGGACGCCGCCGGCCCCCGTGCAGTCGTGTTCGGGCGGCAGGGGCCGCCGGTTGAGCTGGACGGTGAGCTGGGTGGACCCGGCGCCGTCGTCGACAACGACGACGGCGTTGAACATCACCACGCCGTCAAGGGAGCGATGGGCCCGGAACGCGAACCCCGGCTCGCAGGACGCCGCGTCCACGAGGGTCGCGCCGGGCAGCGCCTGCCGCAGCGGGCCGTCGAGCGCCGCCGTGAGCTCGGCCGCCTTCCTGGCGTCGAGCCGCGCCGCCGCCTGCGCCGCATCCGTGCCCGGCGGCTCGGCGGAACGGCCCAGTGGCACGCATCCCATCCTCGGCATGGCGCTTTGGCTTCCCTGGCCTCGGTTCGGGCCCTGGCCCTGGTCCCGGTCCCGGTGCCGGTCCGTCACGAGCGGCACCGTCATGGCCGTGACCGCGACGGCCACCGCGACCGTGACCGCCGTGAGCACCCGGGTCCGACGCCGGTGCCGGTGTGCCCGGCGCACGACGGCGTCGAGGTCGACGGACGACGGCGGTGCCGGGGGGTCGAGGTCCCGCAGGGCGTCGGTCAGCTGGTCCACGGCGACTCCTCCTGTACTGAAAGGCGCTCCCGCAACGTGTCGAGGGCCCGCGCGGCCTGGCTCTTGACCGTGCCGGTGCTGCAACCGAGTTCCCGCGCCGTGTCCTCGACGGACAGGTCGCAGCAGTACCGCAGCACGACCACGGCCCGGCGCCGGGGCGGCAGCTCGTCGAGCAGCGCCACCAGCGACAGCCGCTCGTCGACGGCGGTGCTCTCCCACGTCGCCGCCCGCTCGTCCTGCGGCGGCGTCTCCTGCGGTCGCTCGCGGCGCCAGGGCCGGCGGCGTTCGTTGAGCATGGTGCGCACCAGGACGCGCCGGACGTAGCCGTCGATGTTGTCCGCCGCCGACACCCGCGGCCAGTGCAGCAGCAGGCGCAGCAGGGCGGCGGACAGCACGTCGTCGGCGGTGTGCCAGTCGCCGCACAGCAGGTACGCGACCCGGCGCAGCTCCGGCAGCCGGGCGGTCACATACGCGCGGTAGCCCTCAACATCCGTTGCCACACCCACCTGACACCGGGGGCGGCGCCTGAGGTTGCCCGCGGCGCGTTTATTGCTCCTGGGCGCGCAGCTGCTCGGCGAACTCGGGGTAGGACAGGTCCGACTTGGGGAGGATGCCCGCCTCGACCATCGCGGGACCGAGTTCCCGTCGGATCTCGGGGTCGTCGCACTCCAGGCCGAACTGGATGACCTCGGCGACGACCTCGGTGGTGCCGGCACGGAAGATGGTGCCGCTGTCCACCTGGTACAGCCACGCGTCGAACCGCGCCTCGGCGCCGTCGGCGACCCGCCACAGCGTGCAGAACCCGCGGAAGCTGGCCTCGTCGTGGTCGTCGTCGGCGAGCCGCGCCTCGGCGTCGAGGTCCTCGCCGTCGTAGCGCAGGCCGGCGGCCCGCAGCTGCTCCCGCTCGAGGGGGCTCAGCTCGCCCGCGTCGTTGATCTCACGCTCGTCCACGAATCGGCTCGCCACGGCGCACAGCGTACCGGCACCGTCCCGTTCACACGGTGCCGAGCGTGTACGCCACCTCGTCGAGCAGCTCCCGGGCCAGGAACCCGGTCCGGCCGTGCCGCGGGGCGAGCCGCTGGCCGCTGACCGCGTGCGCCCAGGTGCCCCAGCAGGCCGCCTGGTCCGGGTCGGCGCCGCGGGCCAGGAGACCGGCGATCACGCCGGCCAGGACGTCACCGCTGCCGGAGGTGCCGAGCCCGGAGTCGCCGCTCTCCTCGGCCCAGACGCGGCCGTCGGGAGCGGCGATCGTGCCATACAGGGTGACCACCGCCGAACAACGCCGCGCCACGGCGGTCGCGACGGTGCCGAGATCGTCCCCGCTGCCGAAGGAGTCCGGCCGGCCGAGCAGGTAGCCGGCCTCGGTCACGTTCGGGGTGAGCACGACCCGCTGCGGCCGCCCGTCCAGCAGCTCCGGGCGGCGGCTGAGGGCACCCAGCGCGTACGCGTCGAGGACCACACCCGCGCCGGACGGCAGCGCGTCGAGGACGGCGTCCAGCAGGGTCACGGTCTCGTCGATGTCGTCGAGCCCGGGGCCGATCGCGACGGCGTCGGCCCCTGCGGCCAGGTCGAGCAGCCGCTTCGGGGCGTCACCGGCGACGCTGCCGGACGCGGTCTCCGGCAGGCCGATGACGGCCGCCTCCGGCACCGCGATGCTCAGCGCGGTGGCGGTGCTGTCGGTGACCGCCAGCTGCAGCCGGCCCGCGCCGGCCCGCAGCGCCGCGACGCCGGCCAGCAGCACCGCGCCGGGCGTGGACCGGGAGCCACCGACGACCAGGACGGTGCCGCGGTCCTTCTTGTCCGTCGCGCCGGTGCGCAGCGGCCAGTCCCGCAGCAGGCGCGGCGTGATCGTGCTGCGCTCAGACCTCGGCATTGACGTCCTCCTGCCTGGTCGCGGGCGTGCCCTCGCGGTGCAGGTGCTCGACGGCGTTGAACCGTTCGGGACGCAACCGGTCGCCGTCGCGGCGCCAGCTGCTGACCGAGCAGTTGCCCAGCGCCGTGGCCCGGGCGAGTTCCAGGAGGCGTGCCTCGTCGAGGCCCTCCACCAGGTACCGCACGAGCATGACGACCGCTTCGTGGCCGAACAGGACGACCCGGCCGTCGGGGTACGCCGCGCGCACGTCGCCCAGCAGCGACCGCAACCGCAGCAGCACGTCGGCCCAGGACTCGCCGCCGGGTGGGCGGTAGTAGAACTTGCCGAGCCGCCGCCGTCTGGCCGCCTCCAGCGGCAGCCGGGCCTCGACGCCGCGGGCGGTGAGCAGGTCGATGACGCCGAGCTCACGGTCGCGGAGGCGTTCGTCGAACACGGCCGGGATGCCGGATCCCGCGAGGGCCAGCTCTGCGGTCTGCCGGGTCCGCAGGTACGGCGAGACGACCGCCACCTGCGGCCGCTGCCCGGCGGGCAGGTCGGCGATCCACCGGCCGACGGCCTCCGCCTGCGAGCGGCCCAGCTCCGACAGCGGCACGTCGGCGTCGCGTTCGGGGATGGCGATCTCCTCCAGTCCACCCGCCTCGGCTTGTTGTGCAAGCACATTTCCGGTCGACTGGCCGTGCCGGATGACGCCGAGCCACTGCAGTTCCGCCATGCTTCCCCTTTGCCCCGGCCGGATTCCGTTCACACCACGACTCTGACAAGATCGGTGCTTCGGTCCTCGGGGGGTACGCAACGATGCTGGCGAATACGGTGTTGACGGTCGGCGTCGTGCTGGCAGCGGCGGGCATCATCGGATGGATCACCGCGGCCGTGCTCAACCGTGGCGCCGCGAGCGGCCCGCGCGGTCGTGGCCCGCAGCCCGGCGAGATCTGGTGGGCGACCGTGCCCTACCGCGACGGCGAGGGCGAGAAGCGCCGCCCCGCGCTCGTGCTGGCCGGGGACGGACGCTCGTACACGATCCTGAAGATCACCAGCCAGGACAAGAGCCACCGGCAGGACCACCTCGAGATCCCCACCCGGACATGGGACCGGCGCGCCGCGTACAACAGCTTCCTGGACCTGTCCGCCCCGTTCCAGCTCAACCGCCTCGACTTCGCCAACCGGGCCGGCGTCGTGGACCCCGCGACGTGGCAGCAGGTCGCGCAGCGACACCGGGTCGGGATGCCGGTACCAGCGGGCCGGACGTCATCACTGCCGAGCGGCCGACTCATTTCGTGGCTCAGCACCCTGGCGTTCGTGCTCGGTCTGCTCGCCGTGTGCGCCGGATCGACCGTCATGCCGTGGGTGAGCCGCGTCCGCCACGAGATGGAGGTCGCCGCGACCGCCGACGTGCCGCTGCACGACGCCACCGTGACCGCCTCCGACCAGGGTGGCTCGGGCCGCTCGTACGACAGCACCCTCAACGGCGCGCACTTCCCCGACTCGACCGGCTTCTGGGTCGGCTGCGAGGGCAAGCCGTCGGTGGTGACGTTCGCGTTGGACGGCAAGTACAAGCGCTTCACCGGCACCGCCGGACTTGACGCCGTCGCCCCGAAGGACATCGTGGTGAAACTCGTCGTCGAGGTCGACGGCAAGGACACCGCGACCGTGTCCGTGAGCCGCACCGCCTCGGCGCCGCTGGACGTCGACGTCACCTCGGCCCGCACGCTCACCCTGTCGGCGCAGCGCACCAAGGGCACCTGCGCGAACGCCACCCGCCCGTACGGCGCCATCGGCGATGCCCTGCTGCACCAGACCTGATCAGATTTCTTGTCGTACCCCCCGGGCAGGATGCCACCATGCATCTCGTCACCCACGGCGCGGACGGCGGCACCCCGGTGCTCGCCCTGCACGGCTGGAGCGTCGACCACCGCCTGATGTCCGGTTGTCTGGAGCCGCTCTTCACCCGCCGCCCCGGCTACCGGCGCCTCTATCCCGACCTGCCCGGCATGGGCTGCACCCCGGCCGGCGACGCCGCAAGCTCCGACGACCTCCTCGCCGCCGTCCTCGCCCTCGTCGACGCGATCCTCGGCACCACCCCGTTCCTGCTCGTCGGCGAGTCCTATGGCGGCTATCTGTCCCGCGCCGTCGTGCGCGCCCTGCCCGGCCAGGTCCTCGGCCTCGCCCTCATCTGCCCCGTCGGCCAGACCCTCGACCGCGCCGCCCGCATCCGCCCGCCGCACCAGGTGCTCCGCACCACCCCCGGCCTGCTCGCCGGCCTCGACGACGCGACCAGGGCCGACTACACGGAGCTCGCGGTCGTCCAGACCCCCGAGACGCTGCGCCGCTTCCACGACGAGATCGTCCCCGCCCTCCAGCTCACCGACCACGAGGCGATCGCCCGCATCGAGCGCCGCTGGCACCTGACCGAAGACCCCGACAGCCCCACCCCGTTCGACCGCCCGACGCTGATCCTGTGCGGCCGCCAGGACTCGTCGGTCGGTTATGCCGACCAGTTCGCCTTGCTCCCGCACTACCCGAGGGCCACGTTCGCGGTCCTCGACGTCGCCGGCCACAACCTGCAGATCGAGCAACCCGCCCTGTTCGAGACCTTGATGAACGACTGGCTGGACCGCTGCGCCACCGAGCCCGCCCCACCCAGGTAACCACTCTGCCCCTGCCCGCCCTGGCCGCCGCCCCTCCCGGCCTGACCGCCGCACCGCCCGGGTCGAGGCACCGCCCCGCCCGGCCTGACCGCCGCACCGCCCGGGTCGAGGCACCCGCGCCGTGACGACGGTCCGGACGACCACGCCGCGCCCAGGTCGCACCCACCCGGCCAATCGACCCTGCCAACACAGCGCCCGTCTGATCGACCCACGCAGCACAGCGCCCGCCCGACCTGGCCGCCGCGCCGCCCAGGTCGGCGCACCCGCGCCCTGACAACGGTCCCGACGACCACGCCGCGCCCAGGTCGCACCCACCCGGCCAATCGACCCTGCCAAGACAGCACCCGCCCGATCGACCTGGCAACACCCGGCCGACCCAGGCAGCACAGCGTTCACCGGCCTGGCCACGACGTCGCCCCCGGTCGAGGCACCCGCGCCCCCGACGACGATCCCGACGACCGCGCCGTGCCCAGGTCACACCCACCCCGGGACCAAACGCCTTGCCAGCACAGCCCCCCGGCCGGTCGACCTAGGCAGCACCCACCTGATCGACCAGGCAGCACAGCGCCCGCCCGATCGGCCCAGGCAGCACCCATCCGATCGACCTGGCAGCGCCCGACCGCTCGATCGGCCCCGACACCCGCCTGCCCAGCCGGGTCGGCCCTGGCAGTGCCCGACCGGCCCAGGCAGCACAGCGCTCGCCCGACCTGGCCGCGGCGCCACCCTCGGTCGAGGCACCCGCGCCCCTCCGACGATCCTGACGCCCGCGCCACGCCCAGCTCACACCGACCCGGCCCAATCAACCCTGCCAACACAGCGCCCGGCCGGTCGGCGGCAACCGGCTGCGCCTTCGACCCCGTCGGTAACGCCTGTTTGCGGTGGAGCCGACTGCCGACAACGCGAAAGAGAAAGCTCTGTCAGGGAGTGTTGCGTTTCCGGCATGTGCAGCAGATCGCCTCGCCGACGCCCGTGCTGGGCTCGAACGCGAGACCGTCTGACACGACCCGGAACACCGCTCCACCCGCCGCGCCCGCGACCAGCGACATCGAACAAGCCGAAGGATCTGCGGGGTCAGCGCACCGCGGATCCTTCGGCTTGTTGAACAGTTCGCCGCAGCCGGTCCACCCTCACGGCATCCATCGCCGCCGAGCCACCCGACAGCAGCCAGCGCCGAACGGCACCGCCCAAGGCGTGTTTGGTAGGTGAGGTCAAAGCCATTCGTTGATCGCTGCGATGGTGACGGCCTGGTAGCGCACGACCAACTGGTTGATGCCGCGCTCCAGGGCGTGGCGCTGTTTGGAGTTCCGGGTCGAAGGCGTGGGGACGTCCACCCTTCGGCCCGAGCTTGCGCCGGTTCGCGGCGCGGTCGGCCTTGATCGGGATCGTTGCCTGGAAGCCGTGGCAGCGTAGGCAGCCCCGGTTCGCCTTCCGGCGTGTGCCTTGTCCGCAGCCCAGCGGTCAGCAGCAACCGACAATGGAGGACGCCGCGATCGGCGACTAACATCCGCTGGCGCAACTCACGATTCGCCACCGGCTCCAAGGTCCGCCATCCGGATTACCCGTTCAAGGCTGCTTGACGAGGCACTACGTGGCGTCCCGCTGGTCCAGCCACTTCAGCATCGCCTGGGTTGTTTCTTCCGGCTTCTCCTGCTGGATCCAATGGCCGCAATCCAGATTGACCACTTCCACATTGGGCACGAACTCTGTCAGGTTTTCAGACTTCGAGACCGCATCCCGATCGCCGTAGATCATGAGGGTGGACTGCCGGATGATCGGGTCCACGTCCGCCAGCAAGCGCCAGTTGCGGTCGAGGTTCCGGTACCAATTCACGCTGCCCGTGAACCCTGTCGATTCGAAGGCGGAGACGAAAACGGCCAGTTCGCTGTCGCTCATGACGGGGTCACCGAGGGGCGTTTCCGCTCTGGCGAGATCGATCAGCGCCATGCCCGGCCGAGGCTCCGCGGGGGGCACGTTCTTCCGGTACAGGTTGCGAAGGAACTGGAAGGTGTTCGCTTCGAATACGGCGTCGGCGACGCCCGGCTGACGATTGAAGTGGACGAAGTAGAAGTCGCTGCCGAGCATGTCTTCCATGAACTCGATCCAGGGCTTTTCTCCGCGCTCCTGGTACGGCAGGCTCAGGTTGATCACCTTGTTGACACGGTTCGGGTGCAACAAGGTCAGGCCCCAGACGACAAACGCACCCCAATCATGACCGACGAAGGTGGCACTTTCGTAGCCGTAGTGATCGAGCAACGCGACGAGGTCACCTGACAGGTGCTCGATATCGTAGTCCGTCACTGCGGCCGGACGGGACGAGTTGCCGTAACCCCGCTGGTTCGGGACGATGACGTGGTAGCCCGCTGCGGCGAGGGCGGGCACCTGATGACGCCAGGAATAGGCGAGCTCCGGCCAGCCGTGACACAGCACAATGGGTCGCCCTGCGTTGTGTCTGCCGGCCTCGAAGACTTCGAGTTCCACACCGTTGACTGAAATCATGGCCGGTTCGGGAAAATCGGTGGTCATGTCGCCATCCTGCCGACCCAAACCGGTCACCCCATGACCGGTTTCAGGTGGAATGTTGTCGGGGTGCGAGCCGACCGACTGATGGCCATCCTCCTGTTGCTGCAACGGCGCGAGCAGGTGACCGCGGCAGAGGCCGCCCGGGAGCTGGAGGTCTCCGAGCGCACCGCCCGCCGCGACCTCGACGCTCTGGCCATGGCCGGGGTGCCCGTGTACTCCGTGCAGGGCCGAGGCGGCGGCTGGCGCCTCGTGGGCGGCGCCCGCACCGACCTGTCCGGGTTGACCGCGGGTGAGGCCCGCGCCCTGTTCCTGGTGGCCGGCCCGGCCTCGGCCGCGACGCCGGCCGTGAAAGCAGCGCTGCGCAAGCTCGTCCAGGCCCTGCCGGAGCCCTTCCGGGTGCAGGCCGAGGCAGCCGCGTCGTCGCTGGTCATGGACCCGCAACGATGGGGGTCGAGCCGGATCGAACACCGGCCACCACCTCGCTTCCTCGACGAACTCCAGGACGCGGTGATCCGCGGCGTCCAGGTGCGGCTCGGCTACGTCGACCCCAACGGCGCCGAAACCGAGCGCACCGTCCACCCGCTGGGCATCGTCGCCAAAGGTCCGTCCTGGTACCTCGTCTCCGACACCGAGGCCGGCCGGCGGACCTTCCGGATCGACCGCGTGTCCTCCGCCGACCCGACCGGCGATCCCGTGCGCCGACCCGAGGACTTCGACCTTGCCGAGAGCTGGCGCGAGATCGCCGACGAGGTCGACCGCAGGCGAACGCCCCTCGAGATCCAGGCGGTCTGCGCGCCCCACGGGCTGAGCCGGCTCCGGATGATCCTCGGCGATCGGCTCGAAGTGGGAGGTTCCACGACCGACGGCCGCATCGAGGTCGTGATCCGCGGCCACAACGAGTACGCGCTCGCCGGCGAGCTCGCCGGGCTGATCGAATGGCTCGAAGTGACCGGTCCGCCGGGTGTGCGAGACCACCTGGCCGCGATCGGCAAAGCGCTCGTCGAGCGATACGGCTGAGACCGGGCGGGGGCTCACCCTCGTGGCATCCATCGCGGTCGTGCCGCCGCGGTGGTTGCCTCACCCCGTGCGGCACACGCATCCGGCCTGGTCAACGGCCTCCTCAGCCACAGTCGGGGCGCGCCGCTGCCGCCTCGTGGGCCGCGCGCGGGTGAGGGGCCGCCTCACCAGCGGACGCACCGGCCGGCGGCGCCGGCGGAGGCGCCGCAAGCGTGGCCGGCGGAGCGCTCAGGAGCGGCTCCGGAGGCGGGAACGACGCGCCGGGACGAGGGGTGACATCACGTGTGAGATCGATGGTGAACGGTCGATGATCTCCTTGGGACGCATAGTTTCCGAACTACACCCGGACTGCATTTCGGGTACTGACAACCGTTCCGTCTTGTCCAGGTTCCTGGAAAGCCCTTGCCTGAGCGAGGGCCGGGTCGAGTGCCGGCCGCAGGATGCACAGCTGAGTCCTGGACCTATCGTGGGAGCACGTTCTGTCCTCACTTCGCCGCCTCGTTGCGGTCGCCATAGTCCTGTCCACTGTCGTCATTCCCGCACCGCCCGCGGCCGCCGCTCACGAGCCGGTCGCCGACATTCCGCAACAACTCGCCGCTCGGACGCCCGTGCTTCGGGCCGAGCGGTACTTCGAACGGCGTACAGCGCCGGTCCGGCCGGTCACCGAAGTTGTCCCGGTCGCGCAGCCCGTGGTGGCAAAGACCACCACCTTGAAGGCCACCAATCTGAAGGCCACGAAACCCAAGCCGAAGCAGAAGCCGAAGCTCAAGCCGAAGGCGAAGAAGCCCGCGGTGACGCAGACGCAGACGCCGGTCGTCGCCGGCTCGGTGGGCGCCGTCCTGGCGTACGCGAAGGCACAACTCGGCAAGCCCTACGTCTGGGCGGCCGCCGGGCCGAACAGTTTTGACTGCTCGGGGCTGGTCATGGCCAGCTACGCCCGGGCCGGCATCAAACTTCCCCACCAGACCGGCGGCCTGATCGGCCGTGGACGGTCGGTGTCCCGCGCGCAACTGCAGCCGGGAGACCTGGTGTTCCCCAGTTCCGGCCACGTCGGGATCTACCTGGGTAACGGCATGATGATCCATGCTCCGCACCCCGGGGACCATGTCCGGATCGCCAAGGTCTACGCGTTCTACGCCGGGCGCCGCATCATCGGCTGACCCGTCGTCGCGCCAGGCATTCGCCGGTGCGTCGCGACCACATGACCGCCGCCGCCCGCTAAATTGCTGGCATGTCGGAAATGCCGGATATCGGGCTCTACCGGTTGCACCGGCGGGCGGCGGTGGCGGACTTCGAGGGTACGACGGTGCCCGGCCTGCGCGCCGAATACCTCCATCGCGAGGACGGCGGACGGGTCGCGTCGGTCGGGCGGTACGAGTATGCAGACACCGAGATCCTGCGTGCGTGGGGCTGGACGGACGAGTCCCACTGCGCCTACTCCGCGGTTCGGGCGGCCGACGGCTCCTGGTGCCCACCGGTCGCCGGCTGCCCGGCCGTGGAGCTGACCCGCGCCGGCGAGGACGTCACCGGGCTGCGGGTCGCGGACGGCACGGGCGGCTGGCTCGTGTGCGAGGCGGGCCGGATCACCCGCCGCTGACCACGGCCACCGTCGACGGCTGGGCCGGGCGCCGCACGTACCAGAGCGAAAACGCGGTCAACAGCAACGCGATCCCGAACGCGGCCAGGTGGATCCACGGGGTCTCGATCGGCACGAAGCCGATCACGGCGACCGGCACCTGCACCACCGCCACGAGCCCGAGCAGCAGCCGCCTGCGGGCACCGCCCCAGAGATACGCCGTCCACAGTGGAGCGGTGACGACGGCGAGGGTCAGCCCATCCAGCAGCAGGTGCATCCAGCGGTTGTGGACCGCGTTGTGCGCGAACGCCGACGCCGGGGAAGCGACGAGCAGCAGGCCCGCCGCGGCGATGAGAACACCGAGTGCACGTCGCATGACGACCTCCAAGGCCGATGTCGATGCACTTCACGCTACGTGCGCGCGGTCCAAGACCAGAACAGTGAACCGCCTGAATGAATGCTTGCGATGGACATGCGACGCGGATAGTCTCCTTACATGACTATACAACTGCGGGCGCCGAGCTACTTCGTGCTGGCCTCGTTGCTGGATGGGGCGCTGCACGGCTACGTCATCATCAAGCGGGTCGAGGCGCTGTCCGACGGTGCGGTGCGGCTCGCCGCCGGCTCGCTGTATGCGGTGCTGGACCGGCTCGCCGACGCAGGGCTGGTCGAGGTGGTCAACGAGGAGATCGTCAACGGCCGGGCCCGGCGCTACTACGCGCTCACCGCCGACGGCGGCAGCGCCTTGCAGGACGAGGCGGCCCGGCTCGCCGCCGCCGCGAAGGTCGTCACCAACGCGACGGCCCGCCGCCGCGCCGTCGGCACGGTGGTGAGCCCCGCATGAGCGACGAGACCCGCACGATCGACGTGCCCGCCCGCCGCTACCGCAAGCTGCTGCGCGCATACCCGAAGGCATGGCGGGCGGATCGAGGTGACGAGATGCTCGGCACCCTGCTCGACGCGGCCGAACCCGGCCGGCGGTGGCCGAGCGCCCGCGAGTCGGCGAGCATCGTGGTGCAGGGCCTGCGGGAGCGGCTCGACCTGCGGCGGCGGCGCAGCACCGGCGCGGTGTGGTCCGAGGGCCTGCGCATCGGCGCGCTGGTCCTGCTGGGTCAGGCGTTCGCCGTGATCCTCGTCCTGCTCTACGAGGACCTCGGGCAATTCGTCGCCAACCCCTACACCATCGCCAGGTATGCCGGCGGCATCACGCTCACCGTCGGCGCGATGGCGGCGCTGGTCGCGGGGCGGACGACGGTCGCGACCGTCCTCACAGGACTGTGGGCACTGCTGCCGGCACAGTTCGGCGAGCTGCCGTGGCAGCTCGTCACCGCCTTCGCGGTCCTGGCCGGGTTGAGCCTCACGGGCAGGGCGCAGCGGCGGCAGCGCACCTCGGCGGTCTGGCTGGCCGTCGTCCCGGCGGTCGTCGCGCTGTACTTCGGCTACCAGGCGATGACCGGCTCGTCCGCCAGCCCGGCCGACGCCCTCCTGTACCCGTTCGTGGTGCTGCTCGCGGTCACGGTCGGCGTGCTCGTCGACCCGCGGCTGCCGATCGCCGCCGCCTGCGTCACCGTCGTGTTCATGCTCACCGCCACGCTGCACGTGCCGACGGTGGTCCAGGGCCGGATCATCAGCGGCGTGCAGCCGGTGGAGCTGAAGCCGCAGACGACCGTGTTCGCAGCGATCGCCGTGGTACTGCTCACGATCGGGCACCTGCGGGCGCGGCGGCTGGCCCGGATCTGATTCATCGGGTCCTATGCTTGCCCGATGAGCGCGGAGCACCACCTGGCCAGGGCCCAGGAGCTGTACGAGCGGAGCGTCTTCGGCGGCGACCACGAGGCGCTGCCCGCCGCCGACCGCGAGCTCGACGCCGTCGAGGCGGACCTGGCCCTGGCCCGGGGCAGGGTCGTGCACGCGCGGTTCCTGCGGGACCGGGTCGAGGACCCGGCGGAGCTGCCGCTGTTCTCCCGGGCCGCGCAGCTCTACCAGCAGCTCGGCGACGGCCGGGGCGAGGGCGAGGCGCTGTTCTGGATCGGCTGTTTCCACCAGGTGGTCCGGCAGGACGACGACGCGGCCGTGCCGGCGCTGCAGCGGGCCAGGACCCTCGCCACCGCCGCCGGTGACCGGCGCACCCTGTCGTACGTGCTGCGCCACCTGGGCATCTCCGCGCACCTGGCGGGCCGCCTCGACGAGGCCCGGGAGCACCTGCTCGCGTCGGCCCGGCTGCGGGAGGAGCTCGGTCACCAGGCCGGCGTCGCGGCGAACCTGGTCGGTCTCGCGTATGTGGCCGCCGCCGACGGCCGGCTGGACGAGGTCCCGGGGCTGCTGGACCGCGCGGAGCGGCTCGCCGCGGAGCACGGCGCGGCCGGCGTCGCACGCCAGGTCGGTGAGGCACGCCAGGCGCTCGACTACGATCGCGCGTCATGAGCATGATCACGCAGTATGCGCGGTTGCGCGACGGCGACCTGGCCGAGCTGCGCGATCTGCTGCGGACCGACCACTTCGCCGCCAACGACCAGATCACCGACCGCCCGCACATCGACATCGACAAGGCGTGGGGCGGCCTGGAGTTCCTGCTCGCGCAGGTCGACGCGCCCGTCGACGTGATCAGCGGCGGCGTACCGATCACCGACGAGCAGTGGGGCTACGACTCGCCGCGGGTGCTGACCCCCGACGAGGTCGCAACCGCCGCCGCGTTCCTCAACACGACCCCGTTCGGGTCCCTCGCCGCGCACTACGAGCCGGCCGCGCTCATCGCCGACGACGTGTACCCGAAGATCTGGCACGACCCGGACTCCCTGGACTACCTGCGACAGTCGTACGAGGCCCTGGCAACGTTCTTCCACGTCGCCGCCGCAGAGGGTGACAGCGTCCTCATCTGGGTGAGCTGACCGGCACGGGGAGCCGGTCCGGGAGCCGGTCCGGCAGCAGGAACGCCGCGACGACCGCGCCGGCGGCGAGGATCGCCGAGGAGGCGAGCGCCGGCCCGTATCCGCGCGCGTCCAGCACCGCGCCGAGGACGGCCACGCCGAACGCCCCGCCGAGCTGCCGCAGGGTGCTGAACGTGCCGGACGCCTTCGCCAGGTCGACCGGCGCGGAGCGGCTCACCACCGCGCGGGTGATCGCGGGGATGGCCAGGGCGATCCCGGCCCCGGACAGGGTCATCGGCACCACCTGCAGCGCGTAGGAGGCGCCGGCGGCGAGCCCGAACCACGCCATGCCGACGGCCTGCAGCGCGGTCCCGGCCACGATCAGCGGCCGCTCGCCGAACCGGTCCGCGAGCGCGCCGGCCCTCGGCCCGAGCAGCAGCGGCGCCACGCCCCACGGCAGCAGCCGCAGGCCCGCGTCGAGTGGACCCAGGTGGTGCACCACCTGGAACAGCTGTGCGGCCAGGAAGATGCCACCGGTGAGGGTCGCGTTGACGAAGAAGATCGCCGCGTTGCCGGCGGCAGCGCCGCGGGTGAGGAGCAGCATCGGCGCCGTGGTCGTCCGCTCCCGCACGACGAGGGCCGCGACGGCGGCCAGCCCGAGCAGCAGCGGCACCCACGCGGTGTGGATCAGCGCCCACACCACCCCGAACGCGCCGGCGGCGGCGAGGAGCAGGCCGGGGACGTCGGCGGTGACCCTGGTCCCGTGGCTCTCCGGGGTACGGGTGAGCACCAGCGGCACCGCGACGAGCCCGACCGGCACGTTGAGCCAGAAGATCCACTCCCAGGCCAGCCCCTGGGTGACCGCGCCGCCGACGACCGGCCCGACGGTGGCGGCCAGCCCGGTGACCCCGCCGTAGACGCCGGTCGCCCAGCCGCGACGCTCCGGCGGGAACGCGGCGTTCATCAGCGCAAGGGCCAGCGGCATGACGAGGGCCGCGCCCGCGCCCTGCACGGTCCTTGCGGCGATCAGCCACCCCACTGACGGCGCGAGGGCGCACGCCGCCGACGCGGCCGTGAACAGGGCGAGCCCGGCCGCGAACATCCGGCGCCGGCCGAACCGGTCGCCGAGCGCGGCGCCGGTCATCAGGAGCACGGCGAAGCTCAGCACGTATGCGTTGACGGTCCATTCGAGGTCGGCGAGCGAGGCGTGCAGGTCCCGCTGGATCGTGCTCAGGGCGGTCGCCACGACCAGCATGTCGAGGACCACCATGAACGATGCGGCGGCGCTCAACCCGAGCACCCAGCGTTGGATCGGTGTCGTCATACCTGAGGTGGACACCGACCGACCGGTTTTCCGGTCGGTCGGTGTCAGAACGGTGCGTGGAAGATGTGCAAGTGAACGAGTTGGAGTTCCGCGACCTCGTCGAGCCGCACCGGCGGGAGCTGTACGTGCACTGTTACCGGATGCTGGGTTCGGTGCAGGACGCCGAGGACGTCCTGCAGGAGACCCTGGTGGCGGCGTGGCGCGGGCTGGACACGTTCGAGGGCCGGTCCTCGGCGCGGACCTGGCTGCACCGGATCGCGACGAACCGGTGCCTCAACGCGCTGCGCGACGGGCGCCGCCGGCCGCGGACGACGCCGGAGTTCGGCGCCGCCGCTCCCCCGCCGACGAGGACCGTGCAGCCGTCGTGGCTCCAGCCGATCCCGGACACGTACCTGGCCGGGCTGCCCGACGCCGCACCCGGCCCCGAGGCCCGCTACGAGCAGCGGGAGGCGATCTCGCTGGCGTTCATGGCGGCGGTGCAGACCCTGCCGGCCCGGCAGCGGGCGGTGCTGCTGCTGCGCGACGTGCTCGGCTACCGCGCCGCCGAGGTCGCCGACCTGCTCGGCACGACCGAGGACGCGGTCGCCGGCGCGCTGAAACGGGCCCGGGCCGCGCTCCCGGCACCCGCGGCCACGGTGCCGCCGGCGCGGGTCCGAGCCGCCGCCGCCCAGTTCGCCGAAGCCGTCGAGGCCGGTGACGTGGACGCGATGGTCGCCCTGATGACCGGTGACGCGTGGCTGACCATGCCGCCGGCGCCGCTGGAGTACCAGGGCCGGGACGCGATCGCCGGGTTCATGCGCACGGTCGGGTTCCGCTCCGGGACCCGCCGCCTCCGGCTCGTCCCGACCGGCGCGAACCTGCAACCCGCGTTCGGCTGCTGGATCGCCGACGGTGACGAACCCGGCTGGCACCCGCACGGTGTCCTCGTCCTCACGGTCACCGGGGCGGGCGTGAGCGCGATGACCCGCTTCGTCGACAACGCGCTCATGCCGTACTTCAGGTTCTGACCGCCCGGATCCAGTCGACGACGAGCTCCGGGACGGCGTCGTCGTCGGTGCCGTCGGAACGGTCCGGGAAGTCGAAGACGGCGAGCATCGACTGCATCGGATACGTGGGCGGGCCGGCGCAGGAGCGGACGTGGGCGCCGTCGACGAGGAAGTCGACGCGGCCGGCGGTCCAGTCCACCGTGTACGTGTGGAACCGCGCGACGTCGATCGGGAGGCGGACGGCGGTGAAGTCCTCGACGCCGGCCGGGTCGCGGAACCGGTGCAGGCCCATGCCGACCGCCGCGGAGACGCCGGGCTCGACGGCGTCGCCGAAGACCTCGGCGACGCAGATCTCGGCGCAGCGCTCCGGCACGTCCTCCTGGCCGACCAGCCACCACGCCGCCATCGACCGGGGCGTGAGGAGCATGCGGGCGCGCAGCTCGAGGCGGCCGAAGCGCGGCGTCCAGCCCCAGAACGGCTCCTGCGCCTCGCGGACCGTGGCGCCGTCGCGCCACGGTTGCTGGCCGGCGGTGCCGCCGGCGGGGCCGGACCAGTTGCCGGACTGGACGCCGGAGACCCGCAGCGGCGGCGTGTGCTCCCCGGGGAGCCAGTGCCCCTGCGCGGGCGGGATCGACAGGCGCAGGCAGGAGTCGCGCAGCTCGTAGGTGGCGGCGGTGGCGGCCTTCGAGCTCCACGCCGGCAGGTAGTGCGGCAGCCACACCGCGGCGTCGAGGGTCGCGGTGTCGAAGTCGTCGACGAGGCCGTCAGGCCGAGGCGCGGGCACCGCCGAACCATTTCAGGCGCAGGGCCCGCAGCAGCAGGCCGGGGCTGGCGAGGGCGTTGGGGTGATCCAGCATCGTGGTGACGCGGTTGAGCCGCTCGTTGGTGACCGCGTCGGTCATGGACGCCTTGAGGATGACCTCGCTCGCCCACTTGATGGCCTTGTAGCCGCGGGGCTGGCCGCTGGTGATGTGCGGCAGGCCGAGGTCGGCGAAAGTGGAGACCTGCCAGGCGGCGTCGACCACGACGCGGACCCGCTCGAAGTAGCCGCGGGCCGGTTCGGTGGCCAGGTCGGGCTCGGTGCGCAGCCACTCCGACAGGCACGAGGCGTGCAGCGTCGCGGACGTCATGCCCTGACCGTAGACGGGGTTGAACGAGGCGACCGCATCGCCGGCCGCGAGGATCCCGGTGGGCAGCCGGTCGACCTGGTCGAAGTCGCGGCGGCGGCTGTCGGCCTGGTGGTAGGTGATGACGTTGCCGATCATCGTGCCGCGCTCGGCGATGTCGCCGAACATCTGCGGGAAGTACCGCCGGCAGCGCTTCGCGAAGTCCTCGACGTCGCGGGTGGGCCGGTCGTCGTCGTAGCCGGCGACGAGCATGATCCAGCGGTCGCCCTCCACGGAGCTGACGCCGCCGATACGGGCGACGCGGTCCTTCGCCGGGGTGGTCTGCGAGATCGCGATCCAGGTGTCGCTGACCGCGGGGTCGCGCTGGAACAGGGCCGAGGCGTAGTTGAGCTTGATGGGCATCCGCTGCATCGGGGCGCGGGGCCAGCCGCGCTGCTCGAGCCAGTCGTTGAGCGAGCTGGCCCGGCCCATCGCGTCGACGACGAGGTCCGCGGGCGCGTCGACGGGCTCGGCCGCGCCGGCCGGGACGTAGCGGGCGCCGATGACGCCGCCGTCCTCGCCGTCGGCGAACAGCAGGCCCTCGGCTCGCCCGTACACCATGCGGATCTTCGGGTTCTCCAGGACCCGCAGGCGGACCTGGGCCTCCAGGAACGGCCGGGTGGTGATGAGGATCGGCTTCTCCGCCGGGGGTTCGGCGACGCTGCGCAGCTCGTCGTTGATGAAGATCCTCGCGTCGGTGCGGCGCTCGTCCGGGGCACCGGCGGCGATGGCACGCTCGGTGAAGTCGGGCCACCAGCGGTCCAGCTGCACCTGCCCCGCGGGCAGCAGCGCGTGGACCTGGCTGCCCTGCGGCACGCCGGGGCGCGGCCCGCCGGTGACGTCGGTGTCGTCGCGCTCGATGATGACGACCTCGTCGGCGTGGTCGGCGAGGACCCGGGCGGCCATCAGGCCGGCGATGCTGCCGCCGAGGACCACCGCCCGCCGCATGAGGACCTTCGGGTCCTCCGGCGGGTTCGGCGTGTTGATCTCCGCGAAACGCTGCGCTGCTGTCACTGCCACCGGCTCTCCCCATGTTTCGAAACCCATCGAGGATCTTACCCAACACGCGAAGAACCTTCTCGATGCGCGCCCGACCAGGGCATTCACCTGGCGCAATGTCCTTGCAGGCGAGGCCCGCCTACGTCCTACCCGCGGAGGACACGCATCACCACAAGGCTCCGTCGGAATCTTGCGATGATTGCATCGAAGTATTGCGTTGGCCTGCCGGTTGCTGGCAGGATTCCAGCGCAGAAGCCGACATGAGATGCCAGCACCGCCAACCGCGCCGTGACACGCGTGGGCTGCTCCGTGCCGGTCCGCGGGCCCGCCTGCCCGTTGCCCCGCCACGCACGCCCCCACCCGTCGTCCGTCGTCCCGCCCTCCCCCGCACCGACGCACCGCAGCGGCCGCCGCACCACGCACCACCGCGGCCACCGCACCACAGCGGCCACCGCGGCTCCCCGCCGCAGCGGCCGTCGCGGCGTCCCGCCGCAGCGTCGTGCCGCGCCCGACCGCCATCGGGCCGGCCGTGCCTCGTGCGCGGGACGGGCACCGACGGGCACACCCGAGGAGTCCACATGGGAGTTTCCCGCCGCTCCGTCATCACCACCGCCCTCGCCGGGACGGCCGCCACCGCCCTGCCGATCGCGGTCGCCACCACCGGCGCCGAGGCCGCCAGCCCACCCGGCGACGTCGTCGGCAAGGTCACCGTCGGCTACCAGGGCTGGTTCGCCGCACCCGGTGACGGCGCGCCGATCAACGGCTGGTGGCACTACAGCCCCAACTGGTCCCAGCCGCCCGCACCTGGCGCCTGCTCCATCACCTGCTGGCCCGACATGCGGGACTTCACCAAGGGATACCGCACGAACTTCGCCAACCTCGGCAACGGCCAGCCGGCGAACCTGTTCTCCTCCTACGACCAGCAGACCGTCGACACCCACTTCCGGTGGATGCAGCAGAACGGCTGCGACGTGGCGGCCCTGCAGCGCTTCAACCCGTTCGGGGGCGAAGGACCGACCCGCGACGCGATGGCGGCGAAGGTCCGCACCGCCGCCGAGGCGACCGGCCGAAAGTTCTACATCATGTACGACGTCACCTGGTGGCTCACCATGCAGTCGGAGATCAAGACCGACTGGACCACGAAGATGTCGGCGTACACCTCCTCCCCCGCGTACGCGAAGCAGAACGGCAAGCCGGTCGTGTGCATCTGGGGCTTCGGCTTCAACGACGACGGCCGCCCGTTCACGCCGGCGCAGTGCCTGGACGTCATCAACTGGTTCAAGAACCAGGGCTGCTACGTGATCGGCGGCGTGCCGACCCACTGGCGGCTCGGCACCGACGACTCCCGCCCCGGGTTCATCGACGTGTACCACGCGTTCCACATGATCTCGCCGTGGATGGTCGGCCGGATCAGCGACAACAACGGCGCCGACTGGTTCTACACCAACCGGGTCCTGCCCGACCTCGCCGACCTCAACGCCCGTGGCATCGACTACCAGCCGTGCATCATCCCCGGCGACCTCGCCTCCGGCCACCGCCGCCACGGCGAGCTGATGTGGCGGCAGTTCTACAACCACACCCGCGCCGGGGTGCCGAGCGTCTACATCTCCATGTTCGACGAGTTCAACGAGGGCAACCAGATCGCCAAGACCGCGGAGAGCGCGGCGTGGCAGCCGACCAACTCCGGGATGCGCGCCCTCGACGAGGACGGCACCCCCTGCTCGTCGGACTACTACCTGCGCCTCACCAACGACGGCGGCCGGATGCTCAAGGGCCAGATCGCGCTGACCGCGACCAGGTTCACGGTGCCGTTCCCGACCGGCCCCGACCAGACCGCGCCCAGCGTGCCCGGCAACCTGCGGGTCACCGGCAACACCGACACGACGGTCGCCCTCGCCTGGAACGCCGCCACCGACAACGTGGGCGTCACCGGCTACCGCATCTCGCGGGTCACCGGCTCCACGACCACCGCGGTCGGCACGACCAGCACCCTCGCCTTCACCGTGACGGGCCTGACCGCGTCGACGGCGTACACGTTCACGGTCGCCGCCTACGACGCGGCGGGCAACACGTCCGGCGCCTCCAACGCCGTCACCGTCACCACTTCGGCACCGCCCAACAACAACACCAACCTGGCGCAGGGCAAGCCGACCTCGGAGAGCAGCCACACCCAGGTGTACGGCAGCGGCAACGCCGTCGACGGCAACACCGGCACCTACTGGGAGAGCGCCAACAACGCGTGGCCGCAGTGGCTGCAGGTCGACCTCGGCGCGGCGACGGCCACGAAACGCGTCGTGCTGACGCTGCCGTCGAACTGGGGCACCCGCAACCAGACACTGTCGGTCACCGACGGCGCGAACGGCGCGACCATCGTCGGCTCCGCCAGCTACACGTTCAACCAGTCCACCGGCAACACGGTGACCATCACGTTCCCGAACACCGCCACCGTGCGGTACCTGCGGCTGACGTTCACCGCCAACACCGGCTGGCCCGCCGGCCAGGTGTCGGAGTTCCGCGTCTACTCGGCCTGAACGGAGCTTCCCTGACCGACGCCGACGGTCAGGGCTGAGGCGGGTGGCGACCAGGCGTCCGGTCGCCACCCGCCGTCTCAGGCCGCTTTGAGGTAGCGGCCCATGTGGTACAGCAGCGGCAGACCCTCCTGATGTTCGCCGAGGACCGGTTCGGCGAGCACGATCGCGTGGTCGCCGGCGTGGACGCGTTCGACCACCCGGCAGACGAGGACCGCGAGGGCGCCGTCGAGGACCGGGACGTCGTGCGCGCCGGGCCGCCAGCGGGTCGGTGCGGCGAAGCGGTCGATGCCGCTGGTCGCGAACTGCCGCGCGACGTGCTCCTGCGCGTCGGCGAGGACGTGCACCCCGACGTGGCCGGCGGCCTCGACCGTCGGCCAGCTCGACGAGCGCCGGTCCAGGCAGAACGACACCAGCGGCGGGTGCAGCGACACGGACGTGAACGACGTCGCCGTGAACCCGGCCGGGCCGTGCGGTCCGGTCGCGGTGATCACCACGACGCCGGCCGCGTGCCGGCGCAGCAGCTGGCGGAACAGGTCGGGTTCGATGGCGGTGACGGTCATCGCGGGACCTCCTCGGTGAGCCTTAGTGGACGGTGAGGATCGGCCGGACGTCGGCGTCGGCCCGCAGCCGCTCCAGCCATTGCACGACGTGCGCGGCGACGGTGCGGTGCGTGGCGTCGTTGAGCACGTCGTGCCGGCCGTCGCGGACGGTGCCGAGCTCCGCCTTCGGCAGCCGGTCGGCGAGCTCCCGCGCGGCGGCGACGGGGCTGACGGTGTCGGCCTCGCCGTGCAGGACGAGGACCGGCACCTCGACCGGCGCCGGGGCGAGAAGGTTCGCCGCGACCGGCAGGGCGAGCGCGCCGCGCTGGAAGCCGGTGTCGCCGGTGAGCCTGGCCTGGTGGGTGGGGCACGCGGTGCGGGCCTCCAGCTCACCTTCCCAGTCGACGGTGACCCCGTCCGCCGAGGGCGCCCCGGCGGCGATGACCCCGGCGAACACCCCGGGATGCGCGGCGGCGAGCGCCAGAGCGTGCAGGGCGCCGGTGTCGGACCCGGCGACGACGACCGGGCCGGACGCGTCGGCAGCCAGCTCGACAGCCGTCGAAGGAGTTGCCGAGCGCACCGCGTACCCGTCGGCGGCGATGCGGCGGCCGAAGCGGTCGTAGACGCCGGCGTGCTCGCCGCGGCCCGGCAGGATCAGCACCGTGCCGCGGACCGCGATGGCGGCCGGCGGGTCCCAGCGGGCACCGGCCACGACCGGCGCGCCGATCGTCGCGGTCACCGGGCACCCGCCGCGACCGGCTCGGCCTGGGCGACAGCAACGACGGGAGCGGCAGCGGCCCGGTGCGCGAGCTCCTGACGGATCAGCGGCAGCAGGTGCCGGCCGTAGTCGATCGCGTCGTCGAGGGGGTCGTAGCCGCGGATCAGGATCGTGGTGACGCCGATGTCGACGTAGTCGAGCAGCGCCTGCGCGACCGTCTCCGGCGTGCCGACGAGCGCGGTCGAGTTGCCGCCGGCGCCGGTCGCCTTCGCCGGGGCCGTCCACAGTGCACGGTCGTGCAGGTCACCCTTCGCGGCCGCGGCGAGCAGCCGCTGCGAGCCCACGTTCTCCGGTGCGCCGTTGGTACGCCACGCCCGCTGCGGCCACTTCGCCGCGCCGCTGGTGATCGTGTCGAGGATCGCGTGCGCCCGCTCCCAGGCGAGGTCCTCCGTCGGGGCGAGGATCGGCCGGAACGACACGCTGATGCCGGGCACGTCGGTGCGGCCGGCGGCGGCCGCGGCGGCCCGCACGGACGCGATCTGCTCGGCGGTCTCCTTCAGCGGCTCACCCCACAACGCGAACGTGTCGGCGTGCTTGCCGCCGACGCGGTACGCCGCCTCCGACGAACCGCCGAAGAACAGCGGGATGCGGTGCGCCGGCTGGACGTGCGCGGCGAAGTCGGCGAAGCGGTAGTAGCGGCCGTCGTAGTCGAACGGCTCCGGCGACGTCCACGCCCGGCGCAGGATCTCCAGGTATTCGTCGGTACGCGCGTAGCGCTCGTCCTTGTCGAGGTAGTCGCCGTCGCGCTGCTGCTCGGCGTTGTTGCCGCCGGTGATGGTGTGCACGGCGACCCGGCCGCCGCTGAACTGGTCCAGGGTCGCGAACTGCCGCGCGGCGAGGGTCGGCGCGACGAAGCCGGGGCGGTGCGCGATGAGCAGGCCGAGCCGCTCGGTGTGGGCGGCGACGTGCGCGGCGACCTGGCCGCCCTCGGGCCAGCCGGAGCCGTAGCCGATGAGGATCCGGTCGAAGCCGGCGTCCTCGTGGGCGCGGGCGAACCGGCGCGTGTACGCCGGGTCGATCACCGGCCCGGACGGCGCGTGGATCTCCGAGGCGTGCTGGGTGCCGATCATGCCGACGAACTCGACCGTCATGGCGTCTGCTCCTTCGTGTGCTGGGAAAGCGAGTGGTTCGACAGCGCGGCCTGGCCGGCCGCGGCGAGAATGGTGTCGTCCTGTGGGGTGTGGATGCGGGCGCAGAGCACGTCGCGCAGGTGGCGCTCCAGGGGGTTGCGGCGGTTGAGGGCGTTGTTGCCGATGAGCGCGACGGCCTGTTCGACGGCGCCGATCGCGGCGCGGGTGGCGACGAGCTTGCCGATGCCTGACTGGACGGTGAGCCCGGCGTCGTAGTCGGCGGCGAGGGCGCGCACCAGCACCGTGGCCGACACCAGCGACGCCTCGATCTCCCCCACCGCACTCTGGAAGCGGGGCAGCGTCGCGAGGGGTTTACCGAGCGCGGCCGGGGTTCGCTCGTGCAGGAACCCGATCAGCCAGTCCTGGGCGGCCCTCGCCACGCCGAGGTACAGGGCGGCGAGCCCGAGCGCGTTCCACGCCATGAGGTCCGCGCCGCGGCCGTCCGGGGTGTGCACGAACGCGTCGAGCGGCACGCGCACCGCGTCGAGGTGGACGTCGTCGCTGCGGCTGGCGCGCAGCCCGAGGTGGTCCCAGGTCGGTTCGACCCGCACACCGGGGCTGCCGCCGCGGACCAGGAACGACCCGACCCGCGCCGGGTCCTCGTCCGTGCGGCCCCAGACGGCCATCCACGACAGCGCGACCGCACCCGTCGAGAAGATCTTGTGGCCGCTGACCAGCCACGCGTCGCCGTCGCGGCGGCCGATCGTCGCCGGCAGGCCACCGCGCGCGGGAGTGCCGAGCTCCGGCTCGACCCGCAGCGCGTTGACCAGCGCCGGCCACTGCCGGGACTCGGCGAGCAGCTCCTCGTACAGCGCCGCCGGCCAGGACGGATGGCGCGCCTGCGCGGCATGGGTGAACAGCGTCATCGCCGAGACGAGGGCCACCGCCGGATCGCCGGCCCCGAGTGCGCTCAGGATGTCGACGGTACGAGCAAGCCCCGCGCCCTCGCCGCCGTAGCGGGATGCGACGGTGGCGGTCAGCAGCCCGTGTTTGTGCACGACGGCGATCCCGTCGTAGGGGAACGACGCGTCCCGGTCGTGCTCCGCCGCACGCGCGGCGAGTTCCTGCGTCACCACGTCCAGGCTCATGTCGCCACCTTCCGCTGCGCTCCAGGCGTCAGCACGAGCTCAACCTGCAATCCTGATGAACGGCCCGAGCCGCTTCGCTGGCCGCTCATGCGGAAATCCTTTCCAGCGGCGGTGGGTGGTGGACCGTGACCGGCGGTGGCGGCCCGGTCAGGGCGGCGACCTCGACGAGGGCGTGCTGGCCGGTGCAGCCCTGCGACAGCCGGGAGCTGGGCACGTCGCCGGTGAGCACGTTGGGGTTGCCGTGCACGCACAGCAGCCGCCCGCCGGGCTCCTCGACGGGGTCGAACCAGGCGCCGGTCGGCAGCCGCACCACGCCGCGGCGCAGGCCGTCGTCGAGGACCGCGCCGGCGAGGCAGGCACCCCGGTCGTTGAAGACCCGCACGACGTCGCCGTCGGTGATGCCGCGGTCGTCGGCGTCCAGCGGGTGCAGGTGCAGCGCCTCCCGGCCCGCGCGCTTGCCGGCGAGGCTGGTGGCGCCGACGTCGAGCTGGCTGTGCAGCCGGGTGGCGGGCTGGTTGGCGATGAGCAGCAGCGGGAACCGGGCCGCCGCCGCGCCGCCGAGCCACTCGTCGGGTTCCAGCCACGCGGGGTGCCCGGGGCAGTCGGGGTAGCCGAACCCGGCGACGGTCTCGGAGTACAGCTCGATCCGGCCGCTCGGGGTCCGCAGCCGCGTCCGCCCGGCCCGGAAGTCCTCGAAGAGCGTGAAGTGGGTCGGCCCGGCCGGGAGTTCGTATTCGCCGGCGGCCCAGAACGCGTCGAAGTCCGGCACGTCGTGGCCTTCGGCCCGCAGGTCGTCGCGCCAGCCGTCGTACAGGTGCCGCAGCCACTGCCGCGGGGTGCGGCCCTCGGTGAACGCGGCGCCGAAGCCGAGCCGGTCGGCGAGGGCGGCGAGGATCGCGTGGTCGTCGCGGGCCTGCCCGACCGGTTCGACGGCGCGGTGCATCGCGATGAGGTGGGTGTCGCGGCGGCCGCCGCCGAGGTCGTCGCGTTCGAGGCCGGTGGTGACCGGCAGGACGATGTCGGCGTGCCGGGCGGTCGACGTCCAGTGCGGTTCGTGCACCACGACCGTGTCGGGCCGGCCGAACGCCTCCCGCAGCCGGGTGAGGTCCTGGTGGTGGTGGAAGGGGTTTCCACCGGCCCAGTACACGAGTCGTACCTGCGGATAGGTGCGCCGTTCGCCGTTGTAGTCGTAGGTGTCGCCGGGCCGCAACAACATGTCGGCGATGCGGGCCACGGGGATGAACCCGCGGACCGGGTTGGCGCCCTGCGGCAGCCACGGCAGGCGCCGGTTGGGGCCGTGGTCACCGACGTCGCCCATGGAGCCGTAGCCGTGGCCGAAGCCGCCGCCGGGCAGCCCGATCTGGCCGAGCAGCGCGGCCAGGGCGATCCCGGCCCAGACGGGCTGCTCGCCGTGCTGGGCGCGCTGCAGCGACCAGGTGACGGTGACCAGGGTCCGGGCCGCCGCCATCCGCCGGGCCAGCGCCTGGATGTCTGCGGCGTCGATGCCGCAGATCCCGGCCGCCCAGGCGGCGTCCTTCACCACGCCGTCCGCCTCGCCGAGCAGGTAGCGCGCGAGGGTGTCGAAGCCGGTGGTGTACCGGTCGAGGAACGCCCGGTCGTGCCGGCCTTCGGCGACGAGGGTGTGTGCGAGGCCGAGCATCAGCGCGGTGTCGGTGCCCGGCACGACCGGCAGCCAGGTGGCGGCGACGTCGGCCGGCAGGTCGGCGCGCAGCGGGCTGATGAGGACCACCGGCACCCGCCGCTCGGCGAGGCGGCGCAGGTGCCCGGGCGTGGTGTGGCGGGTGACGCCGCCGGGGGTGACGTACACGTTCTTCGCCGGGACGCCGCCGAACGCGACGAGCAGCTCGGTGTGCTCGGTGAGCGTCGGCCACGAGGAGGCGTTGCGCAGCACCTCCTCGGCGTCGCCGACGACGTGCGGCAGCAGGACGAGCGACGTGCCGAGGCTGTAGGAGTTGCGGGAGCCCGTGTAGCCGCCGAACCCGTTGAGGAAGCGGTGCAGCTGGCTCTGCGCGTGGTGGAACCGCCCGGCGCTGGCCCAGCCGTACGAGCCGCCGAAGACCGCCTCGTTGCCGTGTTCGCGGCGGACCCGGTCGAGCTCGGCCGCCAGGAGGTCCAGGGCGGTGTCCCAGTCGACCTCGACGTAGCCGTCGCGGCCGCGCCGGTCGGTGGGGCCGGGCCCGTGGTCGAGCCAGCCGCGCCGGATCGCGGGCCGGGCCACGCGGGTGCGGTGCCGCAGCCCGCCGGCGACGTTGCCCAGCAGCGGCGACGGCGCCGGGTCGGCCGGGTGCGCCTCGACGGTGAGCGCGCCGCCGGCGTCGGCCCGGACCCGGAACGCGCCCCAGTGGGAGGTGGTCGGGGTGCTCATCGCGCGCCGACGGTCAGCTGGGAGCGCCACTCGCCGGCGTGGTGGCACGCCACGGCCCACCCGTCGTCCACTGTGGACGCCGGTGCGGCGGCGCACGCCTGGGTCGCGAACGGGCACCGCGACGCGTAGGAGCAGGCGTCGGCGCCGAACGCGGCGACCGGGGTGTGCTCCGGCGACGGGCGCAGCGCCCGCGCGGGGATCGGGTGTTCGCGGCGGACGCTGGGCGCGGACGCGGTGAGCAGCGCCGTGTACGGGTGCCGCGGCCTGCTGAGCACCCGGTCGATCGGGCCGTGTTCGACCAGCCGCCCGCCGTAGAGGACGGCGACCCGGTCGGCGATCCCGGCGAGGGAGCTCAGGTCGTGGGAGATGACGACGACGGTGACCCCGGAGGAGTCCCGCAGGTCGGCGAGGAGCCGCAGGACGTGGTTGCGGTTGGAGGCGTCGAGAGCGCTGACGGGTTCGTCGCACAGCAGCAGCCGCGGTTCGAGGGCGACGGCGCGGGCGAGCAGCACCCGCTGCCGCTGACCGCCGGAGATCTGCCCCGGCAGCCGGTCCGCCAGGGACGGATCGAGCCCGACCTGGGTGAGCGCCGCGGTGACCCGGGCCTCGATCGCGGCCCGGTCGAGGACACCGGCGACGGTGAGCCCTTCGGCGACGATCCGGGCGACGGTGTGCTGCGGATCCAGCGCCCGCAGCGGGTCCTGGAACACGTACTGGACCTGGCCGGTGCGCCGCCACGCCCGGCGGGCCTTGCCGCGCAGCGCGGTGACGTCGGTGCCGTCGAACGTGATCCGGCCGGAGCGCACCGGCGACAGCCCGACGACGGCGCGGGCGAGGGTGGTCTTGCCGGAGCCGGTCTCGCCGATGATCCCGAGAATCTCCCCCGCCTGCACCTGCAGCGACAGGTCGGCCAGGACCCGGTGCCGGTCGAACGTGACGTCGAGCCGATCGACGGAAAGCAGCCTGCTCATGCGCCCACCAGTTCCAGGGTCGCGGCCCGGTGGCACCGGACCTGACGGTCGCCCGCACCGTCCAGCGTGGACAGTACGACCGGGGTGGCGCAGGTGTCGGTGGCGTGCGCGCAGCGGGCCGCGAACCGGCACCCGGCGGGCATCGCGCCCGGCTCCGGCGGCCGCCCCGGGATGACCTCCAGGTCGCGGCGCCGCCAGTCCCCCAGCGACGCGACCCGCAGGAGGGCCTCGGTGTACGGATGCCGCGGGTTGGCGATGACGTCGGCGGTCGGGCCCTGCTCGACGATCTCACCGGCGTAGAAGACCGCGACCCGGTCGCAGACCTCGGCGACGACGGCGAGGTCGTGGCTGACCAGCAGCAGCGCCAGGCCGCGCTCCTCACGCAGGTGCCGCAGCAGGTCCAGGACCTCGGCCTGCACGGCCGCGTCGAGGGCGGTGGTGGCCTCGTCGGCGACGAGGAGCTCGGGTTCACCGGCGACGGCGATGGCGATGAGGGCCCGCTGCAGCATGCCGCCGGACAGTTCGTGCGGGTACTGGTCGAACACCGCCGACGCCCGGCGCAGCCCCATCGCGGCGAGCAGGTCGACGGCGGCGGCGCGGGTCTGCGCGCGGGGCAGGCCGCGCTTGAGCCGCAGCTGCTCGGCGAGCTGCCGGCCGACGGTCAGCGACGGGTTGAGGTAGGAGGCGGGGTCCTGGAAGACGGCGGCGATCCGGTTGCCGCGCACCGCGTCCCACCCGCGCCGGTCGAGCCCGGTCAGCTCGACGTCGCCGCCCGAACCGCCCGAGCCACCCGAACCGCCGGTGGGGCCGCCGAGGTGGATGCCGCCGCCGGTGACCGCCACGCCGGGCGGGAGGACGCCGAGGACGGCGCGGCAGGTGATGGTCTTTCCGGATCCCGACTCGCCGACGAGGCCCACGGACTCGCCCCGTTCGATCGCGAACGACACGTCCCGGACGGCTTCGCGCCCGCCGTGCACAGCGCCGGCTCTGGTCGTACCGTGGCGGCCGCCGACGGACACGTGGAGGTTGTCGACGCGCAGGACCGGGCTCACGACGCGCCGCCGGGGCGGATCGCGTCGGCCAGGGCGTTGAGGGCGGCGACCGCCAGCATGATCAGGGCCGCCGGGATCACCGGCGCCCACGGTTGCTGGGCCAGGAACCCCAGTTCGCTGGCGAGGACTCCGCCCCACGTGGGTGCGGGCGGCTGGACGCCGATGCCGAGGAACGTCAGCGACGACACCGCCAGCAGCGCGCCGCCGGTGGCCTGCGCGGCGGTGACGGCGACGGTCGGCACGACCTTGCCCCACACGTGGGTGCGCAGGATCCGCCACCGTGAGGCCCCGAACAGTTCGGCCGCCTCGACGTACTGGGCGCGGGTGAGGCTGAGCCCGGCGGCGCGGGTGACGCGGAAGAACAGCGGCGCGAACAGCACCCCGATGGCGACCATCGCCTGGGTGAGGCCGTTGCCGAGGATGCCGGTGACGGCGATGGCGAAGACGATGAACGGCAGGGTCATGACCGCGTCGACGGCGCGCAGCAGGACCCATTCGACGCTCCGGCCGAGCCACAGCGACGCGAGGCCCGGCAGGACGCCGATGGCCAGGCCGACGCCGACGCTCTCCAGTGCCGCGACGACGGTGGTGCCGGTGCCCGCGAGGAGCCGGCTGAACACGTCGCGGCCGAGGTAGTCGGTGCCGAACGGGTGGCCGAGGCTGGGCCCGTGCAGCGCCAGGTCGGGGTCCTGCAGCAGCGGGTCGTGCGGGGCGACGGCCCCGCCGAAGACGGCGAGGAACGCCACGACGGCGAGGACGGCGAGCGCGAATCGCGCTGACGGCAGCTTGATGGCCGGCCGGGCGGCCGTGAGCGTAGTCATCGCCGGCCCTGCGGGGTGAGGTGCAGCACGGCCAGGTTCACCAGGGTGTTGCACACCAGTACCACGGTGACGGTGACGAGCAGGGTGCCCTGGATGAGCGGGACGTCGTGCTGCCCGGCCGCTTGCAGGGCGAGCTGGGCCACCCCGGGCAGGTTGAAGATCTTCTCGGTGACGACGGCGCCGCCGAGGATCATCGGCACGCCGATGCCCAGGACGGTCAGCGCCGGCCCGATGGCGTTGCGCAGGGCGTGGCCGAACAGGACCCGCCGGGTGCCGAGGCCGCGCACGACGGCGCCGGTGACGTAGTTCTCGCCGAGCTGCCCGACCAGCGACGTGCGCAGCTGCCGGGCGATGGACGCGGCGATGTCGAGGCTGAGCGCGAGGGCGGGCAGGATCGCGAAGCGCAGCCACGGCCCGAGGCCCTGTTCCAGGGGCACGTAACCGCCGGCCGGCAGCGCCTTCAGCAGCACCGAGAAGACGACGATGAGGCCGATGCCGAGCACGAACGGCGGCAGTGTGCCGAGGGCGGACGCGACGGCGGTGACGGCCCGGTCCAGGCGGCTGCCCTGCCGCAGCGCGGCGGCGATGCCGGCGGCGCCGCCGATGAGCACCGCCAGGATGACCGCGAGGCCGGCGAGGGCGAGGTCGACGGGCAGCGCCGCGAAGATGCTGTCGGCGACGGGGATGGTGGTGAAGTACGACCGGCCGAGGTCGCCCTGCAGTGCCGAGAACAGCCAGTCGACGTACTGCACCGGCAGCGGCCGGTCGAGGCCGAACTCGTGGTTCATCCGGGCGATGTCGTCCGGGGTGGCGGTCTCGCCGAGGACCGCGGCGGCCGGGTTGCTCGGCGACAGCGCGCCGAGGCCGAATGTCAGCAGCGACGAGAACAGAAACACCACGACGGGCGTTGCCACGGTACCGATCCAGCGCCGCGACTTGTGTTTCGGCGGTTCCGCGGCCGGTGGTAGCAACACCGGCGACGGCGGCCGGGACAGCAGCGTGGTCATGACACGGTCACCCCTTCGAAGCGCTGGACGACGGTGAACTCGGGGATCGCCGACACGGATGCGCGGCGGGCGAGGATTCGCGGCACGCTGTAGAGGAAGACGTTGGGCATGGACTTGACCGCGACCGTGGTCGCCGCCTGCAGGACGCTGGGGTAGGTCGGGTCATCGAGGGGGGTCTTGCTGACCTTGGCGAGGGCCTCGGCGAGCTCCGGCGGGGTCTGCCGGCCGGGGTTCATCAGGCCCTCCTTGCCGAACAGCACCTGGAACGCCTGGACGGCGGAGTCCCGGCCGGCGAACTGGTCGACGAACAGGGCCTTGCTGTGCTGGACGTACACCAGCTGCGTGGCCTGCGCCTGCGGGATGACCTCGATGGTGGCCTTGAACCCGGCGGCGTTGAGCTGCGACTGCAGCTGCTCCGGCACGCCTTCGGCCTTGGCGGTGGTGATGACGACGTCGACCGGTGACGTGCCGTAGCTGGACTGGGCGAGCAGCTGCTTCGCCTTGTCGGGGTTGTACTGGTAGATGCCTTCGAGGCTGTTGCTGTAACCGGCGTACCCCTTCGGGAACGGCTGGTAGGCGACCTCGCCGTGGCCGAACTGCGCGGTCTTGAGCAGCGCGGCCCGGTCGACGGCATAGCGCAGCGCCTCGGTGACCTTCGGGTCGTCGAACGGCTTCTTGGTGATGTTGACGTCCAGGGTCGCGACGACCAGCGACGGGATGACCTGCACCTGCAGGCCGGCGGCCTTGGCGGCCTCGACCTGGCTGCCGGGGATCTGCGCCACGTCGTACTGCCCGGACTGCAGCGCGGCGACGACCGTGGCGGACTCGGGCAACGGGTACGCCTCGAACCCGCCGAGCTTGATGTTCGCGGCGTCCCAGTAGTCGGGGTTGCGGGTGAGGGCGGCCTTGGCGTTCTGCACGTATGAGGTGAGCGTGAACGGCCCGGCGCCGACGGGCTTCGTGGCCAGGGCGGCGGCGTCGGCCTCGAACGCCGCCGGGCTGACGATCATGCCGGTCTTGCCCGCGAGGAGGTTCGGGATCTGGTAGTCGGGCTGGGCCAGGCCGAGCACCACGGTCGCGGCGTCGGGCGCGGTGACCGACTTGACGTTGGCGAGCTGTGCGGCGACGAGCGACTTGGGGAAGTCGCGGCCGCGCTCCAGGCTCTTCTTGACGGCGGTGGCGTCCAGGGCGGTGCCGTCGCTGAACTTCAGGCCGGGCCGCAGCGTGAACGTCAGCGTGGTGCCGGCGGTGTCGTACTTCCAGCCGGTGGCCAGGGCCGGGACGGCGTTGCCCTTCTCGTCGAGCTTGGTGAGACCGGCGTAGACCAGCGACAGCAGGTGCACGTCCCAGCCGGCGGACGAGGTGACCGGGTCCCAGCTGGTGACGCTGGACCAGCCCCACTTGAGGGTGCCGCCGGCGGTGCCGCCGGGGCCTGCGACCGTCCCGTCACCGCAGGCGGCGAGCAGGGTCGCGGTGCCGGCCACGGCACCAAGTCCGAGGAACGACCTGCGGGTCAGCGATGAGCTCATGGGGACGGAAGCCTTTCGAGGTGTACGGCAGAGGTGTGTGAGGGTGCGCGGAACCGTCCGCGGCGCGGCTCTGGGCACGCTGCGGCTGCGGGGGCTGCTTCGAGTGGTGTTGGGGACGCGCCCCGATAGATCGACGGTGACTTATCGACAGAGGGCGCTGGCCGTGCGCCGGAAGTCGACGTAGCGACGAACTACGCCGGGGTGGGTCGATGTCATGTGCCCATCATGCGGACGCCGCTTCAGTGTCGTCAATAGCCATCGGGAAGTGTCCTATTGTTCGAGACAAATCCGATGGTTTTTATAGGAGTTACCGGGCCGGATCGACGCGCTCGACCGCGTCCACGTACTGCTGCAGCGGGCGCCATCCGGGCACGATCTCCCTGCCCAGGGGCCCTTCGAAGAGCAGCGTCGGCAGCGCGTACCGCAGACCGCCGTCGATCGGTTTGGCGGCGCCGCAGTGTGGACCCGGCGCGGTGAGACCGATCACCTCGGCCGCCGGGCGGCGGGTCTCCCGCCAGTCCGCGCGGACCGCGGCCTCGATCTCCGGCGAGGCGAGGTCCCGGGCGAAGGCGTCGGGATCCAGCCCGTCGACCCCTTCGGCGGCGGCCAGGACACGCTCGACGGTGTCGGCCGGCCGCCCCGCGATGAACATCGCCTCGCGCAGCCGCCGCAGGACGGCACCCTCGGCGCCCTGCCGGGCGGCGGCCTTCGCGCCGAGCGACGCCGGCCACGAGCTCAGCGCGACCCGCTCCAGCCGGGCCGGGCAGGGCGCGCCGGTGTGCTCGGAGACCTGCTGGACGAACCGGAAGTACCACGCCGTCTCCGCGGCCGGGTCCGGCGGCGGGTCGTCGTCGTGGTCGAACAGGATGCCGTACACCCGCCGCCACCGGGACCGGCCCGCGGTCAGCTCGCGCAGCCGGCGGAACGTCGGCTCCGAACCCCACGCCCACGGGCACATCGGGTCGGTGAACTCGGCGACCTCCAGCACGGTCAGTCTCCCGCCGCGCCTTCGGCGAACAGGCTCGGCAGGTTGACCACGATCCCCTCCTGGCTGCTGCGGGCGATGACGACGACCGCCTCCTCGGTGCCCGGGTTCTCCTCGCGGTGCGGCACGAACGGCGGCACGAAGATGTAGTCGCCGGGCTCGGTCTCGATCCTGACCTCGGCGCCGCCCTCGGCGAACACGAAGACCGGATGGCCCGACACGACGTAGATGGCGGTCTCGGCCTCGCCGTGGTGGTGGTCGCCGGAGTTGGTCGCCGGGGCGACGTGGGTCTGGCCCATCCAGACCTTCTCCGAGCCGACGGTCTTGCCCGAGACGGCCTCCAGGCGGGTCATCCCGGTGGTCTGCCGGGTGTCGCCGCTGAGCTCCTTGCCCTTGATGTGCCGCAGCGGCGCATGCCAGTGATCGGTCATGGGGAATCTCCTAGACGGTTCTGCTGCCGACGAGGCCCAGCAGCGACGCCGCGGGCTCCGCCGGTGACTCGGTGAGCAGGTCGGCGATGGTGACGCCGGTGAGGATCTCCTCGGTGCGGGCCTGGATCGCGCGCCAGACCGCGGTGACGCCCGGCGCCCGGGTCGCGTCGGCGGGGCCTTCAGGACTCTCGCCGTGCACGGTCATCAGCTCGCCGTCGACCGCGCCGACGACGTCGGCGAGGGTGATCGTGGCCGCGTCCCGGCCGAGCCAGTAGCCGCCCTCGCAGCCGCGCTGGCTGCGGACCAGGCCGGTGCGGCGCAGGTCGCGCATGACGGACTTGAGGAACCGGTAGGGGATGTGCTGGGCGGCCGCGATCCCCTCGCAGACCAGTGGACGCCCGGCGTCGGCCGCCAGCTCCACCAGTGCGCGGATCGCGTAGTCCGCCTTCGCCGATACACGCATCGCATCCTCGCTTGTCGTCAGCAAGCTAAACCCTACCAACCGACTTCGGTATGTATCCATTGCGCTGGACGTACCCTGGCGGCTTTTAAAGTCTTTTAGTCCGTTTTGTCGTTAAGGTCACCAGTGGCTGGGCACGACGCCCGGCCGGACGGGAGCGACGAAAGCATGAACCGCAGGAGTCTGCTGCTCGGCGCGGGTGCGGTCGGCCTCACGGCCGCCGTCGGCGGCGCCGCGATCGCGGTGGCCGCGCCGGAGGACACCGAGGCGGGCCGGCGCCCGCAACCGCTGCTCACCTGGGAGCTGACCGGCGGGTTCGTCCCCGCCGGCTGGAACGCGCTGCGCGCCCCGCGCCTCGCCGCATACGACGACGGCACGCTCATCGCCGACGCGAGCCGCCGCCTGAAGATCAGCCAGGGCACGCTGCGCTCGCTGCGCAACCACGCCACCGCCGTGCTGCGCGACCCCGACAACACCCGCCGCCGCCCCGGCGCGCCGGTCATCGCCGACGTGCCGTCGACGGTATTCACGGTGCGCGGCAACGGCCGGCGCTTCCGGGCCCAGTTCGAGGGACTCGAGGAGACCCGCTCGGACCGGGCGTACCCTCCGGCGTCCTACTCGCTGCTGGACCACCTGACCCAGCTGCGCGACCGTACGCTGCGGACCGGCTCGTCGTATCACCCTGACGCGGTCCGGCTCATCGCGGTCCTGCTCGACCCGACCCAGCCGCCGCAGCAGCCGGCGCTGGTCGGGCCGTGGCCCGCAGGGGTGCCGGTGCCGCACCTGCGCCGGGACGAGTTCGTCGCCCAGCTCGACCTGCGCGACCGGCAGGCCCGGGCGCTGCTGCGTGCCGTGCCGCGCCCCGACCCGGCCCGCTGGCCGGTGTTCGCGACCCCGGACGGCAAGCATTTCCAGGTCAACCACCGGTTCCTGCTGCCACACGAGTGACCGGGCTCGCCGCCCCGCCGGCCGCGGAGCCAGGCCCGCATAGACGGTGTGCGATCTACCCCCATTTTAAAGATCATCCCGCGGGTAGATCGCACACCGTCCATTTCGCAAAAGCGGCAAATCCTGGCATTGATCAACGTCTGGTCCGGGGGCGCGTGGGCATCAGCGCCGGCACCGCATGCAGCCGCAACCGCCACGCTCAGCGTGGCAGTGCGGCGCCGATGCCGTGCACGACGGTCGCGATCAGGCGGTCGAGGGTGGCGTCGATGTCCTGCGGCAGGCCGAATCCGCCCGACGTGTGCAGGACGGCGAAGCCGTGCATGGTGGCGCGGGTGATCCGGGCCGCGTGGACCATCTCGTCGTCGTCCAGGTCGTAGCCGCGCAGCACGGCGAAGCACAGCTCGACGAACCTGCCCGCCGCGGCCGCCACCGCAGGGTCAGGATCGGGGGCCTGCGGCAGCAGCGCGTAGCGGTGGGGGTGGGTCACGGCGTAGCGGTGGTAGGCACGCATGAGGCCTTCCAGCGCGGCGTCGCCGCTGAGGCCGATCACGGCCGTGGTCGCGGCGGCGTTGAACTCGTCGATGAGCCGCACGGCGAGCAGGTTGCGCAGCTCGGTGAGGCTGCCGACGTGCTTGTACAGCGACGGCGTGGCCACGCCTGTGCGGGCCGCGACCGCGGCGAGGGTCAGCGCGGCCGGGCCGTCGGCGTCGACGATGGCCAGGGCCGCGTCGACGACCGCGTCGCGGCTGAGGCCGGCCCTAGGCAATGGCGTGCTGGTCGAGGAAGGCGAACACGGCGGCGGCGGTCTCGGCGGGGAACTCCGAGTGCGGGTAGTGGCCGGCGCCGTCGATCATCGTGACGGTGCCGCCGATCCGGTCCGCGACCAGCCGGGCCTCCGCGGCGGGGTCGGGGAAGTCCGGGTCCTTGGCGCCCATCAGGACCAAGGCCGGGGTGCGGACCTCGCTCATGCGGGCCTCGCAGACGGAGACGTCGGAGGCGAACATCGCCCGCACCGCCGCCATCCGGCCGGGCTCGGCCAGGTTCGCCGACAGGGCCGCGCGCAGCTGGCCGAAGTCATCCGGCTTGCGGGTCTTGAAGAGGCTCGCCCAGTACAGCATCCACAGTGGACGGAAGCGGCCGACGGACCAGACGGCGGCGCGCATCACGGGGTTGGGTTTCGGCATGACCCGGGCGAACGGGGCGCCGAGCACGACGGCGTGGAGCAGCTCGGGCGCCTCGGCAGCGACCCAGACGGCGGTGGCGCCGGTGTAGGAGTTGGTGAACAGCACGGCGGGGCCGGCGTCGAGGTGCCGCAGCAGCGCGACGGTGTCGCGGCCGATGGCCTCGGGTGAGTAGTCGGCCCAGACGGCGTCGCTGTCGCCGTGGCCGCGCAGGTCCATGGTCACGACGCGGTAGCCGGCCTTGATGAACAGCGGCCGCACCGCCGCGTACATCTCGCGGGTCACGCCCATGCCGGGCAGGCACAGCAGCAAGGGTCCAGCATTGCCGCTGTCGTCGTACGCGATGCGGCCGCCTTCGTGGCTAAGTTCCATAGCCATAAAGCTAATGCCATTAGCCAGTCCCGTCAAGCCGGCAATCCGGACGTCAAGCGCTCACGCGATGCCGGCCGCCTTGCACGCCTCGGCGTAGGCGCCCGCGCACAGGGCGCTGGGCGTGACGAAGCCGTCCTTCACCACGGTCGAGGCGATCGTGTCCTTGGTGACGGTCACCGGGTCCAGCAGGATCGACGGGACCTGCCCCGCGCCGTTGTCGACCGTCGCGGGCGCCGCCGGCCGCTTGCCGCGCACCAGGTCGTTGGCGAGCGTCGCGGCGGTCTCCGCCTCGGTGCGGATCGCCTTGTAGACCGTCATGTACTGGTCCCCGACAAGGATCCGCTGCAGCGCCGCGGTCTCCGCGTCCTGCCCGGTCACCGGCACCTGGGGCATGCCGGCGGCCTTCATCGCGGCGATCGCGCCCCCCGCGGTGCCGTCGTTCGCGGCGTAGACCCCGACGATCGTTCGGCCCCGCAGCGTCGGCAGGATGCGGGCGGTCCACGCCTTCGCGTTGTCGGGGTTCCACTCCGCGGTGTCGGACTCGGCCGCGACGCGGACCTTGCCGTCGAGCCCCGCGTGCGCGCCCTGCTTGAACAGCGTCGCGTTGTTGTCCGTCGGCGAGCCGTTGATCCACAGGATCTCCCCCGTGGACGCCTTCGCGCCGAGGGCCTGCAGCAGCGCCGCCGCCTGCAGCGAGCCGACCTTCGCGTTGTCGAAGGAGATGTAGTAGTCCACGGCGGTCTTGAGCACCAGCCGGTCGTAGGAGATCACCGGCACGTTCGCCGCCTTGGCGAGCCCGACGATCTCACCGGCGGCGATGCTGTCGACCGGGGTGAGCACGAGGACCTTCGCGCCCTTGGCGAGGGCGTCCTTCGCCTGCTGCAGCTGGGTGTCGGCGCTCTGCTCGGCGTTGTGGTAGTCGACCTCGCACGCCGGGCACAGCTCGGACAGCTTCTGCGCGAAGTACGGCTGGTCGCCGGCCTCGTACCGGCTGGCCTTGCGCTCCGGCAGCAGCAGGGCGACCTTCGCCGACGGCCCACCGTCGTCGGTCTCCAAGGACTGGGTGCAGCCGGACAGGACGGAAACGGCCAGCAGCAGTGCAGCGAGGCGTCGCATCGAACGGATCTCCCAAAGCTCAGTACGTGAAGCGGGACACCAGGACACGCATGTCGGACGCCATGCGGGCGAGCTGGTCGACGGCCTCGCCGGTGCTCGTCACGCCCTCATTGGTCGACTTGGTGGCGTCGGCGACGCCGGCGATGTTGTTCGCGATGTCGACCGACCCGCCGGCCGCCTCGTCGACACTGTGACCCATCGTGCGGGCCGTCACCGCCTGCTCTTCGACGGCCGCGGCGATCGAGTGCTGATACTCGCTCATCTGCGCGATGACCTCGCCGATCTGCCCGATCGCGGCGACCGCGTCCTCGGTGTCGAGCTGGATCGCCTGGACCCGCTTGCCGATGTCGTCGGTGGCGCGGGCGGTCTCCCTGGCGAGGTCCTTGACCTCCTGGGCGACGACGGCGAAGCCCTTGCCGAAGTCGCCGGCCCGGGCCGCCTCGATCGTCGCGTTCAGCGCGAGCAGGTTCGTCTGCCCGGCGATCGAGGTGATCACCTTGATGACCTCGCCGATCTCGCCGGAGGACGCGCCGAGCTTGCCGATGGTCTCGTTGGTGGTCGCCGCGATCGACACCGCGGTCGCGGTGACCGTGGCGGCGTGCGCGGTGCTGCGCGAGATCTCCTCGATCGCGCCGCCCATCTCCGTGGCGCCGTTGGCGACGGCGGCGACGTGTTCGCTGACCTCGTTGGCGGCGCGGGCCACGAGTTCGGCGCGGGTGTTGGCGTCGGTGGCGCTGGTGTCGATCTGCCGGCTGATCGCGGCGAGCTCCTCCGCGGCGGCGGACAGCGTCGCGGAGTTGTCGCCGAGGCTGCGCACGGCCTCGCGGGTGCTGGCGGTGGCCGCGTTCAGCGCGCGGGCCATGTCGCCGACCTCGTCGCGCTGCGGGATGTCCGCCTCGGCGGTCAGGTCACCGGCGGCGACCGCGGTCAGCACGCTGTGCACCCGGCGGATCGGCCGCACGATGAGCCCGGTCAGGTACCGGCTGAGCAGCAGCGCCGCGGCGAGCCCGACGAGCAGCGCGACGACCATCGCGACCCGGGCCCGGCCGTAGGCGTCGGACGCGTCGTCGGCGCCGGCCCGGCCGCTGGCCTGCTCGTAGGCGAGCAGGTCGGACAGCGCGCCCATCGCGTTCGCGGTGACGGTCGCGCCGTCGCCGAGGTACGCGGCCTGGAAGCCGGGGATGTCGCCGGCGGCCACGAGCGGCAGCAGCCGGTTGTCGCGGATGTTGCGGAACGCGCCCCACCAGATGGTGAAGCGGGCCAGCAGCTGCCGTTGCTTCGTCGTCCTGACCGTCTGCCGGTACGCGTCGAGCTCCTGGTCGACCGTGGCGTCGGCGGCGGCGATGCCGTCCTGGAACGCCTTGCTGGCGACCGGCCCGTTGGACAGGGCGAGGTTGGCGACGTCGTTCTGGACCTTCATCGCCGACTGGTTCATCGCGGCCAGGTGCGACGACGGCACCAGGTTGGCCCGGTAGAGGTCGGCGGCCTTGGTGTTGACCTCGCCGAGGCTGGTCACCCCGACGCCGAGCACGACCGCGCCGACGGCGCAGCACACCAGCACCAGCAGCACCAGTTTCCGGGCGACCGGCTGGTCCGCCAGCCACTGACGTCTCGAACGCTGCGAATCTGCACGCTCCACGAAACCGCCGATCGGCGGCGAAACGTCCGACCTGAGCGATTCGCCCCGCCGCCCTCACGGAAGTCACAACGCGCGGCGCAGCCACTCCTCGACGCCGGCGACGTGGATCGTCGCCCACGACTTGGCGAGGTCCGGCTGGCGGGCGGTGATCGCGTCGACGATCGCCTGGTGCTGCTCGCGGGTGCGTTCGGCGGCGCCCTCCTGGGTGAGGCCGCGCCAGATCCGGGCCCGGGTCGTCGGGCCGGACAGCCCGTCGATGAGTGAGCACAGCACGGCGTTGCCGGAGCCGGCCGCGATCTGCCGGTGGAACTCCAGGTCGTTGGCGACGAGCGCCTCGATCGTCGGGGTGTCGCCGAGCTGGTCGAGCACCGACTGGAGTTTCGCGATGTCCTCGACGGACATCCGCTCCGTGGCCAGGGACGTCGCGGCCGGCTCCAGGATCCGGCGGACCTCCAGGAACTGCAGGACGGTGTCGTCGCGGTGGAAGTCCACGACGAAGCTCAGCGCGTCGAGCAGCAGGTCCGGGGCGAGGCTGGTGACGTAGGTGCCGTCGCCCTGGCGGACGTCCAGGACCCGGATCATCGACAGCGCCTTGACCGCCTCGCGCAGCGAGTTGCGGGACAGGCCGAGCCGCTCGGCCAGGTCCGCCTCCTTCGGCAGTCGATCGCCGGGGCCGAGCGCACCGGAGGTGATCATGCCTTTGATCTTGTCGATTGCCTCGTCGGTCAGTGCCATGCGTGCCTCCGCGGCGACTCTACGCCCGGCTTTCCAATGTCCAGCCGGTAGAACGCGGCGGCGGTGCCGCCGAAGATTGCGGCCCGGTCGGCCTCGTCGATGTCCCGCAGCAGGTCGCGCATCGTGTCCAGGACGCCGCGGTAGGAGGCGGCGAGCAGGCAGACCGGCCAGTCCGAGCCGAACATCAGCCGTTCGGCGCCGAACAGGTCGAGCGCGGTCCGCACGAAGGGGCGCAGGTCTGCGGGCTTCCAGGAGGCCCAGTCGGCCTCGGTGACGAGCCCGGACAGTTTCGCCGCCACGTTGGGGCAGGCGGCGAGCCGCGCCAGGTCATCACCCCACGACTTCATGACTTGTCCGGAAATATCGGGCTTACCAAGGTGGTCCAGGACGAACCGGACCGACGGCAGGTCGGCCGCGAGGCGGGCGCACTCCGGCAGCTGGTCCGCCCGGACCACCAGGTCGAACGCGAGACCGGCGGCCCCGATCGCCAGCAGGCCCTCCCGGACGGCAGGGCGGTCCAGGTATCCGGCCGGTTCGGCCTGGACCTGCGCCCGAACGCCGACCAGGTGCGACGCGCCGGGCAGCCGGCGGTAGCGCTCCAGGGGCAGGTCGGTGGGGTCCGCCCAGGCCACGACGCCCGCGATCTGCGGCGTCGAGGCCGCGTGCTGGAACAGCACCGCGGCCTCCCCCTCGTCGCAGCGGCCGCCCTCGACGAGGACGGTGTGCGACACCCCGGCCTCGTCCAGTTCGGCCCGCAGGTCCGCGGGGGTGAAGGTGCGCCGGATCGGGGCGAGGGCGGGCTCGTCGAGCCAGGCATACCCGCCGTCGAGCTGCCACAGATGGTGGTGCGCATCCACGACGACGGTCACAGCAGCCCGGCCTCGCGCAGCGCCGGCCACAGGGAGGCGGGTGGCGGCGCGATCGCGAGGGCCGCGTTGCGGCGCACCTGCTCCGGTGCGTCCGCGCCGACGACGACGGCGGCGACCGTGGGGTCGCTCGCCGCGAACGCGAGTGCCGCTGCCGGCAGGGTCGTGCCGTGCCCCGCGCACACGGCGGCGATCGCGCGCGCCCTCGCGACCAGGGGGGCGGGTGCGGCGCCGTATTCGTAGTGCAGGTCGGCGCCGGGGTCGTCGACGGCAAGCAGCCCGCTGTTGAACACGCCGGCGTTGAACACCTCGACGCCCGCCGCCGCGCACGCGGGCAGCAGCGTCTCGCGGGCCGGCTGCTCCAGCAGCGTGAACCGCCCCGCGACCATCACCACGTCCGGGCTGCACTCCTTGACCAGGCGGGTCAGGACCGCGGCGTCCTTCGACCCGGCGCCGATCGCGCGGACGAGGCCCTCCTCCCGCAGCTCGGCCAGGGCCGGGAACCCGGTGCGCAGCGCCACCTCCGGGTGCTGCTCGGGGTCGTGCAGCAGCGCCACGTCGACCCGGTCGAGGCCGAGCCGGGCCAGGCTCGCCTCCAGGGACCGCCGGATGCCGTCGCGGCTGAAGTCCCAGACCCGCCGGTGGGTCGCCGGGACCACGAACCCTTCGGTGTCCATGCCGCCGGCGTAGGCCGGGTCGCCGACCAGCAGCCTGCCGACCTTGGTGCTGATGGTGTACTGGTCCCGCCGGCGCTCCCGCAGCGCTTCGCCGAGTCGCCGCTCCGACAGCCCGAGCCCGTAGTGCGGCGCGGTGTCGAAGTAGCGCACGCCGGCGTCCCACGCGGCGTCGACGGTGGCGCGGGCCCGCTCGTCGTCGATCTCGTGATACAGGTTGCCCAGTTGCGCGCAGCCCAGCCCGAGTTTCATGCCGGCGGCCGCATCCGCAGGCCGTGCATGCCGCCGTCGACGGCAAGGACGGTGCCGGTCGTCGCGCCCGCGAGGGGGCTGGCGAGATATCCGATCGCGGCCGCGACCTCCTCGGCGCTGACCAGGCGGCCGGTCGGCTGCCTCGCCTTGAGCGCGGCGAGCTCGGCGTCGGGGTCCGCGGCCTGGGCAAGCAGCCGGCGCACCCATGGCGTGTCGGCGGTGCCGGGGTTGACGCAGCAGACCCGGATGCCTTCCCGCACGTGGTCGGCGGCCATCGCGGCGGTCAGCGCCTGGACGGCGCCCTTGCTGGCGCTGTACAGCGCCCGGTCGGGCAGCCCGGCGTGCGCGGCGATCGAGCAGGTGTTGACGATCGCGGCGTGCGCGGACCTGCGCAGGTGCGGCAACGCGGCGCGGCTGACCCGGACCAGGCCCACGACGTTGACGTCGAGGACGCGGTGCCACTCGTCGTCGGTGTTGGCCTCCACGGTGCCGACGGCGCCGATGCCGGCGTTGTTGACCAGGATGTCCAGCCCGCCGAGCGCCTCGACGGCCGCCGCGATCCCGGCCCGCACCGTCGCGTCGTCGGACACGTCGGCGGCGATGCCGATCAGCGGCTCGGGCAGCCCTTCGGGCCGCAGGTCGAGGCACGCCACACGGGCGCCCCGATCGGCCAGGTGCAGCGCCGTCGCCAGGCCGATCCCGGAGGCACCGCCGGTCACAACGGCGGCGAGACCGTCAAATTCCCCTTGCACAACTCCCCCAATACATCGGAGGTCTGTTGTCTACCAGTCCACACCCACGAAACACAAGCGCCAAGACTTTCGGCATTCATCCGATGTCAGGGCGTTCATTCGGCAGGAGTCGCGGCCCTGGCGAGGAACAGGTCACGCTCGCGCGCGTTGCCGGTCAGCGCCGCGGCCCGGGCGAACTCGGCCCTGGCCTCCTCGGCCCGGCCCAGCCGGTCGAGCAGGTCACCGCGGGCCGCCGGCAGGTAAGGGTAGGACGTCAGGGCACCGGCGGCGCCGAGCTCGTCGAGCAGTTCCAGGCCCGCCGCCGGCCCGGCCGCCATGCCGACCGCGACCGCCAGGTTCAGCCGCACCACCGCCGACGGCGCGACGTGCGCCAGCAGCTGGTACAGGGCGACGATCCGCGCCCAGTCGGTGTCCTCGGGGCGCAGCGCCCTGGCGTGGCAGGCGGCGATCGCGGCCTGCAGTCCGTACGGCCCGAGCACGCCGAGGGTCTCCGCCGCCGTCAGCGCCGCCAGGCCACGGCGGATCAGCAGCCGGTCCCACAGCCGCCGGTCCTGGTCCATGAGCAGCACCGGCGCGCCGTCCGGGGCCGTCCGGGCGCGGATCCGGGCGGTCTGCAGCTCCATCAGCGCGCACAGCCCGTACACCTCAGGCTCCGACGGCAGCAGGCCGGCGAGGACCCGGCCGAGGCGGATCGCCTCCTCGCACAGCTGCGGGCGGGCCCAGTCGTCACCGGCGGACGCCGAGTATCCCTCGTTGAAGATCAGATACACCACGCCGAGCACGGCCGACAGCCGCGCGGGCAGTTCCGCCGGGGCGGGCAGCTCGAACTGGACCTTCTCCGCGGCGAGGGTCCGCTTGGCCCGCAGGATGCGCTGCGACACGGTCGCCTCGGTGGTCAGGAAGGCGCGGGCGATGGCGGTGGTGCCGAGCCCGCCGAGGGTCCGCAGGATCAGCGCCACCTGCGACTCGGTGCTCAGCGCCGGATGGCACGCGGTGAAGATCAGCCGCAGCAGGTCGTCCTGGATGTGGTCGTCGAGGTCGGGCGGGTCGTCCAGCACGGCCTCCGGCGCGCCGAGGACGGCGAGCTTGCGGTCGTAGTTGGCGCGGCGGCGCAGCACGTCGACGGCGCGGTGCTTCGCCGTCGCCATCAGCCACGGCCCCGGGTCGTCCGGCACGCCCCGCACCGGCCACTGTTCGAGGGCGATGACCAGCGCGTCCTGGGCGAGCTCCTCGGCGAGGCCGACGTCGCGCACGATCCTGGCCAGCCCGGCGACGAGCCGGGCCGACTCGATCCGGAAGACCGCCTCGACCGTGTCGCGTACGTCCACAACCGGTGATTATGCGGGCACCGGCGACACCGGTTCCAGCTCGGCGGTGAACGTGACCGCGGTTGCGCCCGCACAGCACGTGCTCATCTCCCCGCTCCGTCGCCGGTGGGCGGGGGACTGTCGGCGGCCGCGGCGGGATCCGGGCGGAACGCAGCCCGGCTCACCAGCGACCGGACCGCGCCGAGGACCAGCACGACCGCGGCGACCGCGAGGAACACCCACAGCGCCACCTCCATCGGCACGACACCGCCGGACGGCGCCCGGTCGGACAGGCCGAGCCCGGCGAGGTCGCCGGGTGGCGGACCGGTCAGGACCGCCCTGACGTACGTGGTATCCAGCAGCAGGACCAGCCCGCCGAACGCAGCCCCACCGGTGAACAACGCCCATCTGTACATGTGGCCATGCGTAGCAGCGATCGGGGTGAGCACGCCGGGACTGGATTTTCACACTTGCCATTCCATCCCCGGCCGGACTCGGCCGGTCGGCGGGCCGCGGCCACCACCCGACCACGGATCTCGGCCGTTGGGCCACCTCTGCGCGCCGCCTCGGCGTGGGACGCTGCGCACCGTGAGACGGACCCTCCCGGACTGGCTGCTCCTGCCCGGCGCCTTTGCCTTCGCCGTGTCCCTCGCCAGCTACCTGCAGGTGGCCAGGCTCGAGGGACCGCAGCTCGACGACCCCGACATCGAGGTCTACGTGCAGGCCGGCGCGGCGTTCCGGCACCACGAACACGTCTACGACCTGGCGTTCACCGCCGGGCACTGGCCGTTCACGTATCCGCCGGTGACCCTGCTCGCCTTCGACGGGCTGTCCCGGCTCGGCAGCACCCACGCCCTCGTCGCGCTCAACGCGCTGACCATCGTCTCGCTCGTCGTGGTCTGCCTGCTCAGCCTCCGGATGGCAGGCCTGGCCGGTCGGACCGGCCTCACCGGCGCGGCCCTCGCCCTCGCCGCCGGCAGCCTGTGGCTCGAACCCGTCCAGGCCAACCTCAACGACGGCCAGATCAACATGATCCTGGTCCTGCTCGTCATGACGGACTTCGCCCTGCCCGAGGGGCACCGGCTGCGGGGTGCCGCGATCGGCGTGGCGACCGCGGCCAAGCTCGTCCCCGGCATCTTCATCGTGTACCTGCTGATCACCCGACGGTTCCGCGACGCCGCGACGGCGAGCGGGGTGTTCGCCGCGCTGACCCTGCTCGGCTTCGCCGCCGACTGGCGCGACTCGACCCAGTACTGGTTCACCGGCATGTTCGCCAGCTCCGGCCGGGTCACGCAGGACGACGCGCTCGGCGGGTCCCTCGACCAGTCGCTGCACACCCTCGCCGAACGCTGGACAGGCTCGACCGCCGTCTATTACGTCCTGGCCCTCGTCGTGGCGGTGTTCGGCTTCGCCCTCGCCCGCGCCGCCTACCTGCGTGGCGAGGAGCTGCTCGGGGTCGCCTGCGCCGCGCTCACCGGGCTGCTCGTGTCGCCGGTGTCGTGGACGTACCACTACGCCTGGATCGTGCCGGTCCTCGTCGCGACCGCAGCCGTCGCCGCGCAGGTCCCCGCCCGCCTGCGGTGGCTGGCCGCCGGCCTGCCCGGGGTGCTCGTCCTGGCGTTCCTCGCCTGGCCGATGCAGGGCCGCGGCGACCGGATCGTCGCGCCGCGCGGGCTGTTGTGGCACCTTCCCGACATCGAGGACCCGACCACCTGGCACGGCGTGCAACGGGTCGTCGGCGACACGTACACCCTGGTCAGCCTCGCTCTGCTGGTCCTCGCCGCGGTGTGGCTGCGGCCGGTGAAAACCGCTGTCGAGCCGGAGCCGGTCATGGCAAGTTCGACCGTGTGAGCGAATACCTGCGTCTCAACCGCGCCCAATGGGACGAGCGTGCCCCCGCGCACGCCGCGTCGCCCAGCTACTCCCGGCAGCGCTTCATCGACGATCCGACGTTTCTCAGCGACGTCGTCCGCTTCGACCTGCCGCGGCTCGGCCAGGTCGACGGGCTGCGGACCGTGCACCTGCAGTGCCACATCGGCACCGACACGCTGTCGCTGCACCGGCTCGGCGCACGGGTCACCGGCCTCGACTTCTCCGGCGCGTCCCTGGCCCAGGCCCGCGACCTGGCCGCCGCGACCGGAGCTCCGATCGACTACGTCGAATCCGACGTGTACGACGCACCGCAGGTGCTCGACCAGGGCACCTTCGACCTCGTGTACACCGGCGTCGGTGCGCTGTGCTGGCTGCCGGACGTCCGCCGCTGGGCCGGTGTCGTCGCCGCGCTGCTCAAGCCCGGCGGCCGGCTGTTCATCCGCGAGGGCCACCCCATGCTGTGGTCCGTCGACGAGACCCGCGGCGACGGTGTCCTCGCCGTCGACGTCTCCTACTTCGAACGCGAGGAGCCGCTGGTCTGGGACGAGGACAGCACCTACGTCGAGACCAAGGTGAAGTTCGAGAACACCATCACCCACCAGTGGAACCACGGCCTCGGCGAGATCGTCACCGCGGTCCTCGACGCCGGCCTGGACCTCACGATGCTCCAGGAGCACGACAGCGCCCCGTGGGACGCGCTGCCCGGTCACACCGTCGCCGACGAGCACGGCGAGCACCGCCTCGCCGAACGTCCGTGGCGGCTGCCGCAGACGTACACCCTCCAGGCGCGCAAACGGTGACGCTCTAGAATCGGCTTTCCGCCGTTTTTCTCTGCCACAGGAGTGCCGCCGTGTCCGCTGACTCATCGCAGGACGCCGTCTCGGCGGCCGCGCACGCCGCCCGGGCCGCCGCGCCGTCACTCGCCGCGGCCCCGGCCAAGACGATCGACGACGCGCTGCGCGGCATGGCCCGCCGCCTGCTCAGCGCCCGCGACGCGATCCTCGCCGCGAACCGCGAGGACCAGGCCACGGCCGCCGCCGACGGCATGAGCGGCGGCCTGCTCGACCGCCTGAAGCTCGACGAGACCCGCCTCGCCGCGATGGCCGCCCAGCTCGACATCCTCGCCGACGTCGAGGCCGAGCCGGCGCAGCGCACCATCCGCGCCCTCGACGGTGACCTCGTCCTGCAGGAGTGGCGCCGCCCCGTCGGCGTCATCGGCGCCAACTACGAGGCCCGCCCCAACGTCACCGTCGACGTCGCCTCGCAGCTGGTGAAGTCGCAGAACGCGGGCGTGCTGCGGACCGGCTCGGCCGCGCTCGCCTCGGCCGTCGCGCTCATGGACGCCGTCGTCGCGCCCGCCCTCGCCGAGGCCGGCCTGGACCCGGCCGCCGTGCAGCTGGTCCGCACCCGTGGCCGCGACTCCGCCGAGGCTCTCGTCTCGCAGCCCGGCCTCATCCCGCTCGTGATCCTGCGCGGCAGCGGCGACAGCACCCGCAGCCTCGCCGAACGCGCCGCCCTGCACGGCGTGCGCACCCTCGCCCACGCCGACGGCGGTGGCGTGCTCTACGTCGACGCGGCCGCCGACCCGGCGAAGACCGCCGCGCTCATCGACGCCGGCCTCGACCGCCTCGGCGTGTGCAACCGGCTCAACCTGCTCCTCGTCCACGAGTCGCTCTGGTCCTCGACCGTCCCGGGGATCGTGGCCACCCTGGCGGCCCGGACCCCTGCGATCGCCGCGTCGCTGCCGCCGCACCGTCACGCGCTGGGTTACGAGTGGGCGCTGGACTCGGCGGCGGAGGCGACGGTGACGATCGCGCCGGTGTCGGGTCCGCTCGCGGCGGCGCAGCTCGCCAACGACGAGACGTCGGGGCTGGCGGCGGGGATCGTCACCGAGTCCGCTGGTGCGGCGCGGGAGTTCCTTGCGGCGTATGCGGGGACGGGGGCGTTCTGGAACGCTACGACGCGGTTGTTGGACGGGTTCAAGCTGCTTGCGTTGCCGGAGACGGGGATCAACATCGACCGGGTGCCTGGGCCTCGGGGGCCGGTGACGTTCCGGGATCTGTCGTTGCGGCAGTATGCGGTGGTGCCGGCTTCTCGGGTGGCTGAGCTTGCGGGGTAGATACTCCCCCAAGATCCTGTGGTCGTCTTTCCGTTGAGGTTCGCGTGGGGGTACGCCGCCTGGACTGATTCCTGGTGCAGGTCCGCGTAGGTCGGTGGTTCCGCGCAGCCTCCGGCCGCGCGTATGGGTAGCGCGGTCACCGTCCGTGCCGTGTCGAGGTGATCCCAAGCCAGGTCCGAACTCACATGGTCCAGCGCCGTCGAGGTCATCATTCGGTGCTGCCACACCGCCGCCAGTTCCAAAAACGAACAACCCGAACGATCCCAGGGGTCAGAGCCCCACAGATCCTTCGGGTTGTTCGACCAATGATCGATGGCTTTTGGTTTTTGACCAGCGACGGTGTTGTAGCACCGAATGATGACCCCGACGGCGCCGGCGCGGGTGGGTGCGGACCTGGCTTGGCATCACCGCAACTACGGCACGGACCGCAACCACGCCACCCATTCGCGCGGCCGAAGGCTGCGCGGAACCACCGACCTACGAGGACCTACACCAGAAATCAGTTCAAGCGGCGTACCCCCACGCGAACCTCAGCGGAAAGACGACCACAGGATCTTGGGGGACGACGGGAAGGATCAACCCGTCGCAGCAGTGATAGTGGCGACCTCAGCCGGGGTCAGGGCCACCGACGCCGCGGCCACATTCGACTCCAGATGCGAGACCGAGCCCGTCCCCGGAATCGGCAGGATCGCCGAGGACCGAGCCAGCAGCCACGCCAGCACCAACTGCCGCGTCGTGATGTCGTACCGCGCCGCGATCTCCTCGACCGCCGTCACCCCGTCGAGGTTCTGGATCGGCGCCCACGGCAGGAACACGATCTGCTCCTGCTCGCAGAGGTCGACGATGGACTCCGAGCCGCGGTCGTCGACGTTGTACCGGTTCTGGATCGACACGATCGGCGTGAGCCGCTGCGCGACGCGCAACTGCGCCTCGGTGAAGTTGGAGACGCCGATGTGGCGGATCTTGCCGGCGTCCTTGGCCTCGACGAGCGCGCCGATCGAGTCCTCGAGGGGCACCTTCGGGTCGGGGCGGTGGAACTGGTACAGCGGGATCTGTTCGAGGCGCAGCTTGCGCAGGCTGCCATCGATGGCCTTGCGCAGGTGGGCGGGGTCGCCGTTGGCGGTCCACTCGCCGGGGGCCGGGCGCTCCAGGCCGCCCTTCGTGGCGATGACCAGGTCGTCGGCGTACGGGTACAACGCCTCCGCGATCAGCTCCTCGCTCGTGTCGGGGCCGTAGGAGTCGGCGGTGTCGATGAAGGTGACGCCGAGGTCCACGGCGCGGCGCAGCACCGCCACGGCGTCGGCGCGGCTGGGCGGGTCGCCCCAGATGCCGTCGCCGGTGATGCGCATGGCGCCGAAGCCGAGCCGGTTGACGGTCAGGTCACCGCCGAGGTCGATGGTGCCGGCCGCCCCGGCGTGCGCGCTGATCTGCTCTGACATGCGGCGGGATCTCCTAAGAACGAAAGGCAGCTAACCAGCCGAACCTATCCACGGGGGCCCGGTATTCCACATGAGGCAGGTGGGATGCGTGGTGAATTGCTTATGGATTCGAGCGGACGGGAGTGGGTATCGTGGCCCCTCACGCGAAAGCGAACCCGTTTGGAGTGATCCGATGAACGCACAGGACCCGACCGGGGTGGACCCCGACAGCCCAGAGGGCCAGGCCAGGGCAGCCGCGCGACGCGAACACGAGCTGGCGCAGAGCCGCGCCGTGCACGAGGCACGCGGCGGGCGCATCGACGACGGTGCGGTCGACTCGACCGGCCAGCTGGTGCGTGAGGCGCGCCGCGCGACTCAGCTCGACGAAGACATCTGAGCCATCTGAGTTTCTCGCTTCGTCGCGTACATGCGGGCGTCGGCGCGCTGCAGCAGCGCCTCGGCGGCCTTCGGGTCGCCGTCGACGACGCCAACGCTCGCCCGCACCCGCAGCTGGTGCCCGTCGACCAGCACCGGCACGTCCAGCAGGTCCAGGAACCGGCGGGCGACGGCGTCCGCGTCGCGCACGTCGGAGCCCGGCAGCAGCACCGCGAACTCGTCCCCGCCGATGCGGGCCGCGGTCCCGCCGACGGGGACGCTGGCGGCGAGCCGTTCGGCGACACCCACGAGCACCGCGTCGCCGGCGTGGTGGCCGTGGGTGTCGTTGACCATCTTGAAGTCGTCGAGGTCGACCAGCAGGACCGCCGCGATCTGGTGCGACGCGGCGGCGGCCAGGCGGGCGTCGAAGAGTGCCCGGTTGGCCAGGCCGGTCAGGCCGTCGTGGGTCGCCTGCCGGCGCAGCTCGTCCTGCAGCAGGCGGGCCTGGGTCGCGTCGCGGGCGTTGCTGACATACCCGCCGACGCTCGGCAGGTGCAGCAGGTTGCGGCTGACCACGTCCAGCCAGCGCCAGGAGCCGTCGGCGTGCGCGTAGCGGACCTGGTAGCTGACCGACGCGTTCGGGGCGGCCCGCAGCGTGTCCATCGCGGTCGCGAACACCGGCAGGTCGTCGGGGTGGATGTGGGACATGACGGTCGTGCCGAGCACCGCCGCGGGTGACTTGCCCAGCAGTCGCTCCGTCGCCGGGGTCACGTAGGTCAGCGCGCCGGTCACGTCGACGATCGAGGTGATGTCGGTGGAGTGCGCGAGCAGCGAGCGGAAGTGCTCCCGTTGGGTGCCGAGCTCCGACAGCAGGGCCGCGTTCTCCCGGAACGCGAGCAGCTGGCGGACGACGACCAGGGCGGTCGTCGCGGCGAGGCCGCTCAGCAGCAGCCACACGTCGGGGCCGAGCCCGTCGCGCAGGACGACCGGCAGGGCCGCGAAGAGCCCGACGAGGGTCGTGTAGGGCAGCAGGCTGTACGGGCGCCGCGCGGGACGCACCGCACGCACCGGGTCGAGGCGGGCGGAGTGCTCCTGCAGCCGCGGGCCGAGCGCCAGCAGCGCCGCCGGGAGGATCTGCGCGGCCAGCAGCAGGCGCTGGTGGGTGCCGTCGGCGGTGACGAGGGCGCCGACGCCGCCCTGGATCACGGCGGCGGCCAGCATCGGCGCGGCGGCGAGCACGTTCAGCGGGGCGTTGCCGCTGAGCACCAGTTTCACCGCGGAGAACCCGGTGAAGGCGATGATCACGGTGCCGAGCAGCAGCGCGACGGGTGCGCCGCCGATGCCGGTGTGCGGCAGGAGCAGCAGCCAGATGAGCACGCCGGCGCCGATGAGGACGGCGCCGGCGTCCAGCCAGAAACGCACCTTCACCGCGGTCGACGGCAGGTGCGTCGGGTGGGTCAGCATGACCCAGATCAGCCAGCAGGAGCCGGCCAGGATCGCCGCGGCCTGGAACGAGTTCGGCACGGCCGCCGCCGGGCCGGGGTGCAGCCACGCGACGGCGGTCTGGCTGAGGTCGCCGGCGACGAAGAGCACCGCAGCCTGCGCGGACCGCCGCCAGAACCGGCGCGCGTCCGCGGGCAGGCCCGGCAGCGCCGCGACCCGCCGCGAGAAGATCCAGATGAGCAGGTCGTACCCGGGCAGGGCGGACCAGAAGAGCCGCACGCCGCCGGTACCGGTGAGCAGGCAGGCGACCAGGAGCACGGAGGCGGCGGCGAGGGCGATGAGCGCAGGGTCCCGCCGCAGCTGCGTTCTCACGGGATCAGCGCCGGGTTGAGCCGCAGGAACGCGGCGTCGACCTGGGCGACCGGCCCGGGGCGGGCGAAGTGGTAGCCCTGCGCGAGCCGGCAGCCGAGGTCGTGCAGCAGCTGCGCCTGCTCCTGGGTCTCGATGCCCTCGGCGATCGCGGGCAGGTGCCGGCTGGTGCCGAGCTGCAGCACCGCGCGGGTGAACGCGTGGTCCTCGCCGGCGGCGGCGGTGTCCGTCGGCACGAACGAACGGTCGATCTTGAGGATGTCGACGGGGAGCTGGGTCAGGTACGACAGCGACGAGTACCCGGTGCCGAAGTCGTCGATCGCGACGCGGATCCCGTGCGTGCGCAGCCCGTCGAGGGCGGCGAGCAGCGGCGCCGCGTCGTCGGCGACCCCGACGAACACCGACTCGGTGATCTCCAGGACGAGCGCGGCGGCCGGCAGCCCGGTCCGGGCGAGGGTCCGCAGCACCTGGTCGGCGAAGCCGGGCTCGGCGAGCTGCCGCACCGACACGTTCACCGTCAGCGACGTGCCGTGCCGGTCGTGCCAGTCCTTCGCGTCCCGGCACGCCTGTTCGAGGACCCATGCGCCGATCGGCACGATCATCCCGGTCTCCTCAGCGACGGGGATGAAGTCCAGCGGCGGCACCGGCCCGCTCGGCGGCGACCACCGCAGCAGCGCCTCGACGGCCACGATCCGCGCGGACGGCAGCTCCACCACCGGCTGGTAGTGCACGGCCAGCTCGCCGCGGTCGACCGCGTGCCGCAGGCCGGCGCTGATGCGGGTGAACGTCTCGCGGGCCGTGCGCAGTTCCGGGCGGTACACGCTGACCCGGTCCCGGCCGGAGCGTTTCGCCGCGCGCAGCGCCAGCTGGGCGTCGGCGACCGCGTCGCGGGGCGCGGCCTTCGGCGCGAGATGCACGAGTGCGAGGCTGGCGGTCAAGTGTACGGTCCGCGCGCCGACCAGGAACGGCGCCTTCAGCTCGGCCCGCAGGTGCTCGGCGAGGTGCCCGGCGCGCAGCGGGTCGACGTCCTCGATGAACAGCGCGAACTCGTCGCCGCCCAGCCGGGCCAGGGTGTCGGCGGGCGCGGCGACGCCCCGAAGCCGGGTGGTGACGGCGACCAGGACGTCGTCGCCGAAGCCGTGCCCGTGCGCGTCGTTGACGTCGGTGAAGCGGTCCAGGTCGAGCAGGATCAGCGCGTGCCGGCCCTGATCGTCGGTTCTCGTCAGCGCCCACTCCATGCGCTGGGTGAGCAGCGCGCGGTTGGCCAGGCCCGTGGTCGGGTCGTGCAGGGCGCCGTGGCGCAGCTGGTGCTCCAGGGCCTCCCGCTCGGCGAGGGCCTCGGTGAGCTCCCGGCCGCGCCGTTCCAGCTCGCCGGCGTGCCGGTCGAGGTCGGCGGAGCGGCGCTGCGCGACCCGGGCCAGGCCGCCGAGGCGCAGCACCAGCAGCAGCGACAGGGTCGCCGACACGACCGCCGGCACCACGAGGTGATCGCCGTCCTGTCGCACGACGAACGCCAGCGGCCCGATCAGCGCCGCGCCGCCGAACATCACGATCCGTGCCCGGGAGGCGACCTGGCCGTCGCCGGTGTGGTCCTCTGCGACGGACCCGGGCCGTTCCCGTTGCAGCCCGGCGAGGCCGAGCGCCAGGTACGACAGCAGCCACAACACGTTGTCGAGGAGAGCCACGGACCGGGTCCCGCCGGTCGCGGCGTGCGCGAAGAAGATGAAGTTGGCCGCCAGCAGCAGCCCCAGGCCGAGCAGGACGAGCCGGTTGGCACAGCTCTGCATCGCGTCGGTGAACAGCACCCGCACCCCGGTCGCGAACAGCACCAGGTCGCACACCGGGTACAACAGGGCCAGCGCCGTCGCGCCCGGCCCGCCCGGGTCGGCGTGGTGCAGGTACGGGTGGACCAGGACCATCCAGTCGACCAGCGCCAGCCCCGCCGCGATGATCGACGCGTCGAGCAGCGCGGTGCGGGCCCGCCCGCCGGTCGCGCGGACCAGGCCCGCCATCAGCAGCCCGTAGGACACCAGGTAGCCGATGTCGTTCCAGGACGGGAACGGGACCGCCCCGTCGTGACGCAGGTCCTCCACCGACCACACGACGTCCGACGCGAGCCGCACCGCGACGCCCGCCACGACCAGCCGCCACGGCGCCGCGACCACCCCGCGGTCCCGCCAGACCCGCACGAGCAGTGGCGACGCACACACGATCGCGGTCAGCAGCCAGATGACGTGGCCGATCCGCCCGGTCGTCAGCGACGACGCGACGATCCCGACCACGCCGAAGGCGAGCAGCACCCGTTTCGTTGTGTGCACACGCGCCTCCTGTCAGTGACCTGAGTTGAGTCCACCTCCGAGTGGTTGCGCCCGGGTTGCCCGCCGGGTTGCCGTGTGGTTCGCCGACGATCCGGGAAGGAGGTATCCATGCGGTGTCTGAGTGGGAGGTACCGCCTCGGCACGAAACTCGGCCAGGGCGGCATGGCGAGTGTCTGGCGGGCGCACGACGACGTCCTCGACCGGGACGTCGCGGTCAAGCTGCTCACCCCCGAACACGCCGCCGACCCCGACGCGTTCGACCGCGCCCGCAACGAGGCCCGCTCCGGCGCCCGCTTCGCCCACCCCAACGTCGTGGCCGTCTACGACTTCGGCACGTCCCGCCGCGGCGGCCGCGGCACCGCGTACCTGGTGATGGAGCTCGTCGAGGGGCCGCTGCTCGTCGAGGCGATGCGCGACGGCCCGCTCGGCTGGCAGCTGGCCGGCCGGATCTGCGCCGAGGTCGGGGCCGGCCTGGCCGCCGCGCACGGCCACGGCATCGTGCACCGCGACGTGAAACCGGCCAACATCGTGCTCACCGCGGCCGGCGCGAAGATCCTCGACTTCGGCGTCGCCGCGCGGGTCGGGCACCCGTCGGAGCGGATCCTGTTCGGCACCCCCGCGTACCTGGCGCCGGAACGGCTCGACGGCGGCCCGGCCAGTACCGCCGCCGACGTCTACGCCGTCGGTGTCCTGCTCTACCAGTGCCTGACCGGCCGGATCCCGTGGCCCGTCGACACCGACGAGCAGGTGCTGCACGCCCACCGGTTCACGCCGCCGGCCGACCTGCCGCCGATCGCCGGGCTGCCGCCGGAGATCGCCGAGCTGTGCGCCGCCTGCCTGTCGAAGGTCCCCGAGTTCCGCCCGACGGCGGTCGCGCTCGCACTGATCCTCGCCGCCGCGGTCGACGTCCCGGTCCACGTCCCGCCGGTCCTGACCCACCGCCCGGCCCCCGGGCCCGCCGCCCTGGACGCGCCCACCCTGGCGGTCTGACGTGGCGATCTGACCTGGCGGGCGGACGGATCTGCCTGGCGGGTCAGGGGCTGATCAAGGTGAGCGTGAGGACGGACGTGTAGTGGCCGGTCGGTGCGGTGTCGGGCATCCGCAGCTCGAGGTCCGCCCCCAACCGGACCGTTCCCAGCCCGCCGCCTCCTGCCAGCGCGGCCGCCGCGCCAAGACCTGGGCTGGACGCATCGGCCAGCTGTGAGGCGACGCCGGCGCCCAGGACGATCGCTCCCTCGGCGTCGCCGCGGTCCGCTTCGAACGCGGGCCGCCAGCCGAGGTTCGCCGCCGGCAGGGTGGCGGCGCCGTTGACGAATCCGTCCGCCTGCCCGGTGAGGATCCAGCCGGGGTGGTCCGGGCGGGTCTCGGTGACGCTGACGCCGGTGAGGTGGCCGCTGAACACCCAGGCGTGCCGGTGACCGGTCGGGTCGGTGGCCTGCGCCGGGTGCCCGGCCGGCGTCGCCGGGTCGAGCTGCGTGAGCGTCGTGCGGGTGCCCGCCGCCACGCTCAGCGTGAGGCTGCCCGCGTACGGCGGCGTGTCGTTCTGCGCCCGCACCGGGATGCAGGCGCACGGCCGCACGACGTACGGCACGATCGCCGATGTCACCTGCGGGTGGGACGGGTCCGCCGGCACGAACACCGCCACAAGCTGATGCGGTGTCTCCTGGGCGGCCAATGTCACCGCCGGCCCCGAGCCGAGATCAACGTTTCCGTCGTAAATATGGAGTTCGCCCGGTTCGGCCGGCACCCCCGCCACGGCGACCGTGACGGTCGCACGGTTCGACGAGTCGGGTGCCGACAGGCCGCTGCCCGGCTGCACCGTCATCGCCAACGTCGGGGTCCGGGATGCGGTGACCACGATCAGCTCGGGCGAGGTCCACCGCGCGGGCAGGTCGTCCCGGACCAGTTCCGCGACGTAGTGATGCACGCCCGCGTTGGCGACGACGTATGCGGTGCCGACGTTGGGCGCGCTGTATCCGCCGCCGACCCGCAGGAAGCCGTCGTAGATGATGTTCAGTGACCCGGTGACCCCGGCCGGTGCGGTCGGCGCGGTGATGATGAACTCTTCCCCCGCCGTCATGGGACTCGGACGGCTGGCGGCGATCCCGATCGTGATCGGCGGCGCCGGCGGCTCGGCGATGTGGATGTGCCCGCGCAGGGCGGGTTCGAGACCGTCGCAGTGCTGCTCGAAGCTCAGGTCCAGGCTCTGCAGGTAGTTGAGGTTCGGCGCGTAGTAGGCGACCGGCCCGGGCACGAGGTTCTCGATCGTGAACGAGCCGGTGAGCGTGTTGCAGCCGCGCCCCAGGCCCGAGACGTTCATCCCGGGCACCCCAGGGGCGGTCGGTCCCCTCCCGACCGCGTTGGCGTAGACACCCGGCCTGAGCTGCTGCCCGGCCGGCGCGGAGAAGTCGAGTCCCCACTGCTGACCACCGGCCGTCTGGACCGTCATGTACAGGATTCCGTCATTGCGGAAGCTGAACGTGATCTGATCGCCGGCCGCGCGGGAAAGCTCGTAGCCTTGGCCCAGCCCGACGGCGTCGCCCGGATCGCTGGTCATGGTGATGATCGCCGCGCTGGCCTCCTGCGCGTGCGCGATCTGCACGGGCCCGAGCAACCCCGCCGCCACCACGACCGCCACGGCCATGCGCGCTGATCTCATGGTCGCCGATCTTGCAGCGATCCTGCGTGCGATCGGCATCGCGTCGTTGAACGCCGGACATCCGCCCGGCCACGCGCTGGTCGCTCGGCGCTGCCGTCAATCACGATCCGGCCGGTCGCGACTACGACTTCAGAGTCTTCAGGATCCTCGCCAGGGTCGCGCGGTCGTCGTCGTCCAGGTTCGCGAAGAACCGCTCGGCCTCGGCGTGCCGGGCGGTGCGGATCGCCTCGGCGGTGGCCTGCCCGGCGTCGGTCAGCGCGACCAGGGTGGCGCGCCGGTCCGCCGGGTCGGGGCGGCGCTCGACCAGGCCGCGCTCCTGCAGCCCGTCGACGACCTCGGTGGTCGAGCGGGGCGCGATGCGCAGGTGATCGGACAGCTCGCTGAGGCGCATCACCCCGTGCCGCATGAGGACCGCCACGGCGCGGGACTGCCCGGGGGTGATCCCGATCGGCTCGAGGGTCTCGTGCGTCAGGTGCCGCAGCCGGCGGGCGACGCTCCAGAACGCCTCGGCGAGACCCTCATCACGGCCATCATCGGCGTCGTTCACGGGAATACGGTAGCAGGGGTTGGTGTTGGAGCCTCATAGTGAGGTAACCTCAACAAAACATCCCCCACAGAAGGCGAGCTCCCTTGGAACCCCAACTCCCCTCGCGACCCCCACGCATCCGCGATCTCAGCGCCGCGGACAAGGCCCGCAACAAGGCCCAGGCCAAGGACGTCTCCCTGGCCCGCATCGGCCGCCTCTTCACCGCCCACCGCGGCCCCCTGGCCACCGTCATCGCGATCATCGTCGTGTCGTCCGCGCTCGGCGGGGCGTCACCGTTCCTGCTCCGCGAGGTCATCGACGTCGCGCTGCCCGAGCGCGACACCACGCTGCTCGTCTGGCTGGTCGCCGGCATGGTCGCCGTCGCCGCGGTCACCTCCGCGCTCGGCGTCGTGCAGACCTGGATCTCCACCAAGGTCGGCCAGCAGGTCATGCACCGCCTGCGCACCGACGTCTTCACCCACCTGCAGCGCCAGTCCGTCGGGTTCTTCACCCGCACCAGGACCGGCGAGGTGCAGTCCCGCATCACCAACGACATCGGCGGCATGCAGAGCGTGGTCACCTCGACCGCGACCTCCGTCGCGTCCAACCTCACCACCACGGTCACCACCGCGGTCGCCATGGCCGCGCTGTCCTGGCGGTTGTCGCTGGTCTCCCTCGTCGTGCTGCCCCCCGCGATCTACCTGACCCGCAAGGTCGCCGGGATGCGCCGCGAGATCACCGCTGCGCGCCAGCGGGAGCTTGCCGACCTCAACGTCACCATCGAGGAAGGCCTCTCCGTCAGCGGCGTGCGCCTGAGCAAGACCATGGGCGCCGGCGCCGCCCTCGTCGAGCGGTTCACCGCCTCCTCCAACCGGCTGATCGACCTGGAGCTGCGCTCCGAGCTCGCCGGGCGCTGGCGGATGGCCTCGATGAGCATCATCTTCGCCGCGATCCCCGCGGTCATCTACCTCAGCGCCGGCCTGCCACCGACCGCGGGTTCGCTGAGCATCGGCACCCTGGTCGCGTTCACCGCGCTGCAGTCCGCGCTGTTCCGGCCGCTCATGGGCCTGCTCGGGGTCAGCGTGTCGCTGACCAGCTCCCTGGCCCTGTTCGCGCGGATCTTCGAATACCTCGACCTGCCCGTCGAGGTCGACGATCCGGCCCACCCCGTGCCGCTGCGCCGCGCCACCACCCGCGGTCACCTGCACTTCGAGGACGTCACCTTCAGCTACCCGGGCAGCGACTCCGCCGCGGTCGCCGGGGTCAGCCTCGACGTGCCCGCCGGCACCTCTCTCGCCCTGGTTGGCGAGACCGGCTCGGGCAAGAGCACGATCGCCTCGCTCGTCGCCCGGCTGCACGACCCCACCGGCGGCCGGATCACCATCGACGGCGTCGACCTGCGCGACGTGCGCCTCGCCGACCTCGCCGAGATCGTCGGGGTGGTCAGCCAGGAGACCTATCTGCTGCACACCACCATCCGGGAGAACCTGCGCTACGCGAAGCCCGACGCCACCGACGACGAGCTCATCGAGGCCGCGAAGGCCGCGCAGATCCACGACCTGATCTCCCGCCTCCCCGACGGCTACGACACGATGGTCGGCTCCCGCGGCTACCGCTTCTCCGGCGGCGAGCAGCAGCGCATCGCCATCGCCCGCACCCTGCTGCGCGACCCGCGCATCCTCGTGCTCGACGAGGCCACCAGCGCCCTGGACACCGAGACCGAGCGCGCCGTCCAGCGGGCCTTCGACGTCCTCGCCGCGGGCCGCACCACGATCACCATCGCGCACCGCCTCTCCACGGTCCGCGACGCCGACCAGATCCTCGTCATCGACCAGGGCCGCGTCATCGAGCGGGGCACCCACGCCGCGCTGCTCGAGGCCGCCGGCCCGTATGCGGCACTCGCCGCGTGACTCAGTGACTTCCCCGATGCGCCGGGCGCCGCGGCGGGCGCATCCTGGAGGCATGGGTCGAGTCCTCGCAGGGATCGTCGGCGTCGTCGTCGGACTGTTCGTCATCGGCGCGATCGCCGTCTGGCTGTTCAACGCACTGCTCAGTGCCGCCTTCTACCTCATCGTCGGCGCGGTCGTGGTCGGCGGCGCCATCTGGCTCTACGGCCGCGTGCGCCGCGGCCTCACCGGCGGCAGCCGCAACCAGCGCCGCCTGGAGGCCACGCTCGCCACCTGGCGCCAGCGCACCCGCTGACTGACTGCCCGCCCCGCGCGGTCAGCGGGGCAGGACGGTGCCGGCCCATCGCCGCGGCCGGCCGGTGTTCGAACCCGGGCCCGTGGGGTCAGCGGGCAGGACGTGCCGGCTCATCGCCGTGGCCGGCCGGTGTTCGAACCCGGGCCCGTGGGGTCAGCGGGCAGGACGTGCCGGCTCATCGCCGTGGCCGGGCAGAGTTCGAACCCGGGCCCGTGGGGTCAGCGGGGCAGGACGGCGTCGGCCATGGCCTCGGCGAGCCAGCGTTCGTAGCGTTCGAGGGTCCAGCCGCGGCGGTGCACGAGACGCAGCACCACCTCAGGCGCGGTGAGCGTCCACAGCACGTCGGCGGCCTCCTCGACGCCGACCCGCAGGCCGAAGCGCTCCTGCAGGCCCTCGGCGACGGCCCTGGTGCCGGTCGCGCGCTCCGCCTCGGTCGTGTCGATGAACGCCCGCACGTCGCGGTCGCCGGCCGCGCCCTCGCTGAGCAGGATCGGCAGGAGCGGCAGGATCCGCCGGACCATGTCGTGGGCCATCCCTGCGTAGAGGGCGAGGGCGGTGCGCGGGTCGGATGCGGCGCGCATCGCGTGGGCGGCGGGGCGGTCGAGGATCGCCACCGGTTCGATGTCGCCGGCCATCATCGTGTCGTAGACCGCCTTGAGGACCGCGGCCTTGCCACCCACGGTGTTGTAGACGGTCTGGACGCTGCACCCGGCGCGCACCGCGATCGCCTCGACGGTAGCGCCGGTGTAGCCGCGGCGCAGGAACAACGCCTGGGCGGCGGCAATCACGCGCTGCCGGGTGGCGCGGGCCTGCTCCGCCCGGACCGCGCTGGAATACCGCCGCCCCGTCATGAATACCGCCGCCCCGTCATGGCTACAGGGCCACCGGCTCGGGCACCGGCAGGGCACCGACCTGCCACAGGACGCTGAGCTCGTCGCGGACGCCCCAGTGCTCGACGAGGACGCCACCGGCCGAGCGGTACAGGTGCATCGTCATCATCGCGTAGGGCTTTCCCGTCGCGGCGAAGCCGAGGTGGTCGCTGCTGTGCACGCCGTGGGCCGTGGCGCGGACCGCCACCTGGTCTCCGGACGCGACGAGGTCGTGCAGCTCGAACCGCAGCCGCAGCACGCCCGTCAGGAAACCCATGATCTGCAGATAGCCGGCGCGGCCCTTAGGTGCCCAGGGCGGCGCGCCGTGGTCGACGAAGTCCTCGGCGACAAGCGGTCCGATGCGCTCCACCGCGCCCTCGTTGATCGCGGCGAGCACGTCGCGGACGAGTCGTTCGGTCATTTCCATGCGGTGCCTCCTCAGCAGTTCGATAGAACCACGTTCCATCCGAGCCGGCGTGCGACCCAAGCTCGCTGGAAGGATCGGCGGCCGCGTTCTACCCGACGCTCAGGGCGGGATCGAGCGACAGGGTCGCCACGGCGAGGACCAGCAGGCCGATCGCCAGGCCGAACTGCGCCGACAGGTCGCCGGCCCGCAGGTGCGTGTACACGGCGCAGACGAAGAACAACACCAGACCCGCGGCCGCGGCGGTGCCCAGCGGTGCCGGGCCGACGAGCAGGCCCACCAGCAGCCCGGCGGCACCGGCGAGCTTCAGCACGCCGATCGGGAACGTGAGCCAGGACGTGGGCACGCCGGCGCGGGCCATGCCGGGCAGGATCGGCCGGAAGTGCAGCACCGCGCAGGTGCCGGAGAACAGGTTCGCCGCGGCGGTGACCAGCGCGACGACGGTGTAGGCGCCCATGTCAGAACGCGTCCGCGTGGTCGGCGACCCAGGTCGCGAACGGGATCGCCGGGCGGCCGAGGACCTCCTGCACGACGCCGGTCGGCGGGTGCTGCGGCCGGTCCAGGTGCCGCTCGTAGCGCTCCATCAGCGCCCCGGCGAACGCCTGCGGCATGCCCCGGGCGACCAGCTGCCACTGCGCGACCTCGGCCGGCACCTCCTCGAAGCACAGTGGACGGTGCAGCACCGCCCCGATGGTCGCGACCTGCTCGCCGTGGGTCAGCGACTGCGGGCCGGTCAGCTCCAGGGCCTGCCCTGCCAGGGCGTCCTCACGCAGGGCCCGCGCGGCGACCTCGGCGATGTCACGCTCGTCGACGAGGGACTCCTGGAAGGCGCGGAAGGGATACCGCACGGTCGCGCCGGCCTTGATCTGCGGGCCGAACGCGCGGGCGGTGTTGCCGGCGAACGCGGCCGCGCGCAGCGTGGTCCACGCCAGGCCGCTGTCGCGCGCGGCCAGGTCCAGCTCCTTGTTGCGGTCGCCGACCGCCCGCGACGGCTGCTGGTCCTCGGGGTCCTCGACGTTGAGCGCGGTGAGCGCGACGACCTTGCGGACGCCCGCGGCCCGTGCGGCGGCGAGGATCCCCGGCGCGCCGTCGCCGGCGACCCGCGGGTGCAGGAACAGGGCGGTGACGCCGTCGAGGCCGGCGCCGACGGTGCGGACGCTCTCGACGCCGGGCAGCGGGGCGCCGCGGGTGACGGCCCGGACGGGTGCGCCGGCTTCGGTCAGGATCCGCAGGAGGTGGCGGCCGATCGTGCCGGTCGCGCCGGTGAGCAGGATCATCGTGGTCCCTTTCCCAGGTATCGTGTCTTCGACAACCGATATCGTACGAGTCTCATAATATATGAGTCAGGGATCGAGATCTTATGAGTTCCGTATCACAGTCGCAGGACGGCAAGCGGCAGCGGCGGCGCTCCACGACGGCGATCAAGGAGTCGCTGCGGGAGCTGTCGATCCAGCTGTCGCTGCTCAACCATCAGGTGGGCGGCCGGCTCGGGGTGAAGGACGCCGACTTCGACTGCCTCGACCTGATCAACCGGCACGGGCCGATGAGCCCGAGCGCCCTCGCCCGACGGGCCGGGCAGCACCCGGCGACCATGACGGGCGTCCTGGACCGGTTGGAGCGGGCGGGTTGGATCGCCCGCGAGCGCGACCCCGCCGACCGCCGGGCCGTCCAGGTGCGCGCCCTCAAGGAGCGCAACACCGAGATCTTCCACCTGTACACCGGGATGAACGCCGCCATGGACGACCTTTGCGCCGGCTACGACGAGGCACAGCTCGAGCTGCTCGCCGAGTTCCTGGACCGGGCCACCGCGGCCGGCCGGCTGGCCACCGACGCCCTGGCCGGCCAGGACTGAGCCGCGGGCGCCGTCAGCCGTCGAGGCGCGCGGCGGCGGCCCTGGCCAGGAGGTGGAAGGACTGCGCCTCGGCGGAGGTGCCGGGCCGGTCGAACATCGGTGCGCCGCAGACCTGCGTCACCAGGCCGTCCGCGGTGACGAGCGGCGCGACCGAGGCCAGCAGCGAGCGGCCCACCGCGGCATAGGACGGCGCGAGCCAGCCGTCGGCGACGCCGGTGCACATGGTGTACGCGAGCATCTGCGCGATGTTCGCCTCCGGGAACGACGCCGGATCATCCAGGACGTTGCCGAACAGCCCGTCGGGGCGGCGCAACGCGAGGCACGCGTCGATGACCTCCCGCGCGTGGCCGGCGAGGGCGGGCCGCAGCGACGGGTCGTGGCGCAGCGCCCGGGCGATGCCGGCGGCGACCCAGCCGCTGCCGGTGCCCCAGTGCTCGGCGGCGGCGAGGGTCGCGGTGTCCTCGTCCCAGCGGGCCGCGTAGAGACCGCCGGCGCACAGCCGCTCGCGGTGACCGTCGACCTGCCTGACCGCCTCCTGCGGGTGGCCGGTGGCGGCGAGCAGCGGCACCACCATGTAGACGGTGTCGGCCCAGACCTCCCGGCCGCCGACGACGTGGAAGAGGGTGCCGTCGGCGGCGCGGGGCGCCCGGGACAGCAGCCAGTCGAGCTGGGCGTCGAGCGCCGGGTGGCCGATGAGGGCCTCGCCGCAGGCGGCGCCGTTGACCGAGCCGGTCTCCTCCCCCACCGTGCCGAGCCGGCCGTCAGCGCTCTGGTGCACGACCGCGTCGTGGGCGAGCAGCCGGGCCAGGTCGGCGCGGCCGAGGTCGAGCAGGGCGTGCGTGGCGACGCCCTGCTCCCACGAGTGCCGCTGCATGGCCAGCAGCGCGAGCAGGACCGGGTCGGGCACCCGTCAGCTCAGCGGCGTGAGGACGAAAACGGGGATGATCCGGTCGGTCTTGGCCTGGTAGCCCTCGTAGTCGGGCCAGGTCTCGTTGGCCCGCTTCCACCAGGTGGCGCGCTCCTCCCCGGTGACGAGGCGGGCGGTGTAGTCCTTGCGGACCGGGCCGTCCTGCAGCTCGACCTGCGGGTGGGCGACGAGGTTGTGATACCAGACGGGGTTGGTCGGCGCGCCACCCTGGGAGGCGACGACCGCATACTCCCCGTCGTGCTCGATCCGCATCAGGGGGTTCTTGCGCAGCTTGCCGGTCTTCGCGCCGAGCGTGGTCAGCAGGATGATCGGGCGGCCGCGCAGCGTGTTGCCCTCCGCGCCATTGGTCCGCTCGAACAACTGGGCCTGCTCGTTGGCCCAGTCCGCGGCGCCTGGTGCGTACTCTCCGGTCAGCGGCATAACAGCTCCTTCACGTGTGACGGTGCGGATCAACCCTACTCGTGGGAGCTGGTGCTGCCGGAGGTCTTCGCGTCCGGCAGGTCCTCCTCCGGCGGCGGCGGGGTGTCGTCCGCGGGCTCCGAGGCAATGGGCCCGCCGTCGGACACGTCGGAGGGTTGGGTGCCCGGTGGTTCCTGATCCGGGGTCGGCTCGCCGTCGGGATGGGCTACCAGGTACCGGACGGCGGTGTTGCCGACCGCCAGCAGCGGCACCGCGACGAGCCCGCCGACGATGCCGGCGGCGACCACGCCGGTGGTGATCGCGAGGATCACTGCCAGGGGGTGCAGGGAGACCGCGCGGCCCATGATGAGCGGCTGCAGGACGTGCCCCTCCAGCTGCTGCACGGCAATGACGATGGCGAGGACCAGCAGCGCGTGCAGCGGGTCCTTGGTGACGAGGGCGACGAGCACGGCGACGGCGCCGGACAGGGTCGCGCCGACGACGGGGATGAACGCGCCGAGGAAGACCAGCGCCGCGAGGGGCAGCGCGAGGGGGATGCGCAGGATCGCCAGGCCGATGCCGATGCCGACGGCGTCGACGAACGCGACGAGGACGGTGGCCCGCACGTAGGACACGAGCGTGAACCACGAGTAGTGCCCGGCGCGGACGGCGGGCAGACGGGCGGCCCGGGGCAGCAGGCGGCAGAGGAACTCCCAGATCTGCCCGCCGTCACGCAGGAAGAAGAACAGCGTGAACAGCACCACGAAGAAGCCGGTGAGGACCTCGGTGATGGTGGTGGCGGTGGTCAGAGCGCCGGAGGTGAGCGCGCCACGGTTCGCCGACAGCTGGGAGCCGATCCCGTCGATCGCGGAGTCGATCTGCTCCTTCGAGATGTGCAGCGGCCCCCTCGACAGCCAGCCGCGGATCTCGTTGACGCCGCCGGTGACCTGTTCGGTGAGGCTGTCGAACTGGGCGATGAACGTCTGCACGATGACGCCGAGGCTGCCGAAGACGACGACGAGCCCGCCGACGAGGACGAGCGCGGCGGCGAGGGACCGGGGCACGCCCCGCTTGCGCAGGCCGGCGGCGGCCGGTTCGAGCAGCGCCGCGAGCAGCAGCGCGACGACGACCGGGATCACCATGAGGCGCAGCGCGCCGATGAGCCGCAGCAGCAGGTACGCGGCGAGGATGAACAGCACGATCCGCCAGGCCCACGCCCCGGCGACGCGGATGCCGGGCGGGATGCCGTCGTCCACTGTGGAACGCTGGTCGACGACGAGGACGTCACGGTCGGGGTGCTCGCGGCGGAAATCGGGGACCACGCCGGTCCGCCGGGCCGTGGTCAGTCGCGTTTTGGCACGGTCGGACACTTGCGCGATCCAGGTCATGCTCCCGCTGTACCCCCCGACGGGCGGTGCCAATCGAGGGGTTGCGCGCTACGTCATTTGACCCGGTCGAAGCGGCTGAACGAGTCGGGGTCGTCGGTGTTGGACGTGCGCCACACGTCGCCGGTGCAGGTGTAGTTGTTCGGGTCGAGGTTGGGCTCGAGGTTGATCGTGCCGGCCTTGCGCCCGTCGACGGAGATGACCACCGAGGCGTTGCTTTCCTTGCCGGCGTACTCAATCGTCCTCCCGACGGTCTTGATCGACCAGTCGGTGTTGCCGGAGAACGTGGCGTTGATGGAGCGGCCCTTGTCGTCCTTGCCGGCGTAGACGGTCTTGCTGTCGTCCTCGACCGCGGTGCCGTCGGCCTTGATCGTCCACCGCTTGCCGCCGCCGGTCATCTTGACCTTGCCGATGCCCTCGCGCTTGTCGACGTCGGTGCCCGTCAGGTCGACGGTCTTCTGGTAGCTGGTCTGGTTCCACGTGCCGACCAGGCAGGGATCGACCGGGCCGGCGTAGGACGTGGGCGCCGTGCCGGGGCCGGCGACCGGATCGTTCTTGTTCTTCGACAGCGCGACGACCACGATCGAGACCGCCAGCACGGCGAGCAGGACGACCGCGGCGATCACCACCATCGGCAGCTTGCTGCGCGACGGCGGGGGCACGGCGATCGCCCCGGTCGCCGGCGACGCATAGGGATTGGCGGGCGGCCCGCTGTAGGGTGCCGCCGAGTTGGGCGCGATGTTGTACGGCGCCGCCGAGTAGGGTTGATTGCCGTAGGACGGCTGCTGCGGCGGCTGCTGATACTGCGGCGGGTACTGCTGCGGCGGGTACTGCGGTGCCGGCTGTTGTTGCGGATACTGGGGTCCCGGCTGCGCCGGCGGCGGGTACTGCGGACCCGGCTGGCCCTGCTGCGGATACTGCGGACCCGGCTGGCCCTGCTGCGGGTACGGCCACTGCTGCGACGGATCCACGATCGTCCTCCCCGATGTCTGACGTGTATCGCCGTAGAGGATGGCACACCGGACCCTGGCCCGCTGGGCGCCAGAAGCGACATATGGTGCATTTACCAGGTCAGGTCACAACGTGGCAGGCTGGGAGTTTGCCACTGGCGCCAATCGACCGACCCTAAACCCGCAGAAGTGTGTGACCATCGAGCGGAGCGGGTACACGTCGCGCACCGGGCAGGCCCGTCGGAGGAGGTTGAGCATCATGCTCAGCGAGAGCGAGCAGCAGCGGCTCGCGGACATCGAAGCCGCACTGCGCAATGACACGCGGTTCGTCAACGGGTTCAACCGGGCGATGACCCGCCGAGTCACACCCCGTCGCATCACCGCGGTCGCCATCGCCGTCGCCGGAGTCCTCGGCGTCGTCGTCGGGCTGGCCGCCGGCAGCGTCGCGGGCACGGTCCTGGCGATCTGCGCCGTCGGCGTCGCCGGGGGCGTGTGGACCTGGCGACCGCTGCACCAACCAGAACCACCCGTCACCCCATAACTGCTCCGCACGCCAGACCCCCGAAGGCCCGCCGGCCGTCGGGGGTTCGTGCGCTGCTCTGCTCGTTTGCGTAGACTTTGTCCCGTGTTACACCCGATCGCCCGGATCAAGGTCGCGCTGAACGGCGGCCGCCCGCCCGGCGCGCACCCCGCCCTGCCCTGCACCCCGGCCGAGCTCGCCGGCGCCGCCCGGGACGCGGTCGCCGCCGGCGCCGAGGCCGTGCACCTGCATCCGCGCGGCGCCGACGGGCGCGAGTCGCTCGACCCGGCCGACGTGGGCGCCGCCGTGGCCGCGGTCCGCGAGGCCTGCCCGGCCACGCCGATCGGGGTCACCACCGGGCTGTGGATCACCGGCCGGGACGTCGCCGCCCGGCAGCGCGCCGTCGCCGCCTGGGCGCAGCTGCCACCGGTCCGGCGGCCGGACTTCGCCTCCGTCAACATCTCCGAACCCGGCCTCACCGACCTGGTCGCCACCCTGCGGACGCTCGCCGTCGCGGTCGAGGCCGGCGTCTGGTCGGTGCAGGACGCCTCGGCGCTGTCCATCATGGACGCCGTGCCGCGGATCCTCGTCGAGATCATGTCGCCGCAGACCGACGCCCTGGCGGTCCTGGCCCGCCTCGACGAGGTCGGCGTCCACGGCGAGCGGCTCCTGCACGGCGAGGGCGAGCAGTGCTGGCCGATGGTCACCCTCGCGGGGCGGCTCGGGCTGCCGACCCGCATCGGCCTCGAGGACACCCTCACCGCCCCCGACGGCTCGCCGGTCACCGGCAACGCGGAGCTGGTCCGGCACGCCCTGTCCGTGTGGGCGTCGCCCGGCTGAGGTTTGTCCCCTGCGGCGCCGGTACGACCTCAGGCGACCAGTTCGGCCAGCTCCAGCAGCGTCTTGCCGAGCGGGGCGTCCACCAGTACACCTGCCAGCTCGTCGCTCTTCGTGGGTCCCTGGTTGACGATCGCGATCGGCACACCCAGCTTGGCGGCCCGGATCACGAAGCGCCGTCCCGACAGGACGGTGAGCGAAGAGCCCAGCACCAGCAGCGCCGCGGCCGCCTCCACCAGCGCGAAGCTCGCCTCCACGCGGCGCATCGGCACCTGCTCGCCGAAGAACACCACGTCGGGCTTGAGCATCCCGCCGCAGCCGTCGCAGTCGACGACGACGAAGTCCGCGGCCTGCTCGTCGGTGAGGTGGGCGTCGCCGTCGGGGTTGATGCCGCCGCTCAGCGCGGCGAACGACGGGTTCGCCCCCCGCAGCCGCGCGTCCAGGGCGGTCCGGGCGGTCACGTCGGCGCAGCCCAGGCAGACGACCCGGTCCAGGCCGCCGTGCAGCTCGATGACCGGGTCGGCGCCGGCGGCCTGGTGCAGGCCGTCGACGTTCTGCGTGATCACGCCCGTGACCAGGCCGCCGCGCTGCAACCGGGCGACCGCGCGGTGCCCGTCGTTGGGCGCCGCCTCCGCGATCGTGCGCCAGCCCAGGTAGCTGCGCGCCCAGTAGCGCCGCCGGGCCACCGGGTCGCCGGTGAACGTCTGATACGTCATCGGCGCCGCGTTGCGCTGCAGCCCGCTCGGACCGCGATAGTCCGGAATGCCCGACTCGGTGGACAGCCCGGCGCCACTGAGGACGACCACCCCACCGTTTCGAACGAGCCCGCTCAATCGTTCCACGCTCCGATTGTCCCTCCGCTTCTGGAGAGCTCGTCCCTCCGGTTTCTGGAGGGCTTGTCCCTCCGGTTTCTGGAGGGCTTGTCCCTCCGGTTTCTGGAGGGCTTGTCCCTCCGGTTTCTGGAGGGCTTGTCCCTCCGGTTTCTGGACGGCGGTGATGGGGCGCACACGTCCGGCGGGCGGGGACGTATCGTGGGGGCCATGGGTTTGGTGAGCAAATTCAACGCGTGGCGTCGCAAGCTGCAGGAGCAGCCCGGCACCACGATCGACCTCGAGCCTATGCAGGCTCTTCTGCCGCTGATCGAGGAGCGCGAGGCCGAGCTGTCCGAGCTCACCGACGACGAGCTCCGCGCCGCCGCCACGGCGCTGCACCAGCGGGACGACCCGCAGGACTTCGTCGAGGCGTGCGCTCTCGGCCGGGAGGCCGCCAAGCGTGCCCTCGACGAGCGCCCCTATGACGTGCAGCTGCTCGGCGCCCAGGTGCTCCTCGCCGGTCACGTCGTGGAGATGGCCACCGGTGAGGGCAAGACCCTGACCGCCGCGATCGCCGCGGCCGGATACGCCGCCATGGGCCCGGTCCACGTGATCACGGTCAACGACTATCTCGCCCGCCGTGACGCCGAGTGGATGCGCCCGGTCTATGAGCTGCTCGACCTCACCGTCGGCTGGGTCAACGAGTCCTCGACCCCCGACGAGCGCCGCGAGGCGTATGCGGCCGACATCACGTATGTCTCGGTCAGTGAGGCCGGCTTCGACCTGCTCCGCGACAGCATCGTCACCGACACCGCCGACCGGGTGCACCGCGAGTTCGGCACGGTCATCATCGACGAGGCCGACTCGATCCTCATCGACGAGGCCCGCGTCCCGCTGGTCCTGGCCGGCTCGACCATCGACGAGAAGGACTCGCCGGTCGCGATCGCCGAGATCGTCGGCGGCCTGCGGCGCGACCACGACTACGACGTCGTCGACGACGGCCGCACCGTGCACCTGTCGACCGACGGCCTGGCGAAGGTCGAGGCCTTGCTGGGCATCGACCTCTACGCGGCCGACCAGGTCGACGCCCTCACCGCCGTCAACCTGGCACTGCACGCCGAGGCGCTGCTGGTCCGCGACGTCGACTACATCGTCCGCGACGAGAAGGTCGAGCTCATCGACGAGTTCCGCGGCCGGGTCGCCCAGCGGCGCCGCTGGCCCGACGGGCTGCAGGCGGCCGTCGAGGCCAAGGAGAAGATCCGCAGCAGCGGTGGCGGCACCGTGCTGCAGACCATCACGGTCCAGGCGTTCCTCACGCAATACAAGAAGATCTGCGGCATGACCGGCACCGCGCTGCCCGTCGGCGACCAGCTCCGCGAGTTCTACAAGCTCGAGGTCGCGGTCATCCCGCCGCACCTGCCCAACGTCCGCAAGGACTGGCCCGACCGCGTCTACGCCTCCGCCGAGGAGCGCGACATCGCCGTCGTCAACGAGATCGTCGCGATGCACGCCACCGGCCGGCCCGTCCTCGTCGGCACGCTTAGCGTCGCCGAGTCCGAGCAGCTCGCCGCCACCCTCGCCGAGGAAGGCGTCGAGTGTGTCGTGCTCAACGCCAAGAACGACGAGAAGGAGGCCGGCATCGTCGCGGAGGCCGGCTCGTTCAACGCCGTGACCGTCTCCACCCAGATGACCGGCCGCGGCGTCGACATCCGCCTCGGCGGCAGCGACGAGAAGGACCGCGAGCGGGTCGAGGGCCTCGGCGGCCTGTTCGTCATCGGCACCGCCCGCAACGACAGCCGGCGCATCGACGACCAGCTCCGCGGCCGCGCCGGCCGGCAGGGCGACCCTGGCGAGTCGATGTTCTTCGTCAGCCTCGAGGACGAGCTCATCCAGCGCTACGGGCCGGAGCCGATGCCGATGGGCAAGGCCGACGCCGAGGGCGCCATCGAGGACGAGGACGTCCGCTGGGCGATCGGCTCCGCGCAGCGCGTCGCGGAGACCGTCAACCTGGAGATCCACCGCAACACCTGGCGCTACAACTACCTGCTCGACCAGCACCGCCAGCTGCACGCCAAGCGGCGCGAGGAGCTCCTCGTCACCGACGCCGCCGGCGAGCTGCTCGCCGACCGGGCCCCCGACCGCTACAACGAGCTGTCGGAGGAGCTCGGCGAGGAGGTCGTGCTCCGCGTCGCCCGCACGATCGCGCTGTTCCACGCCGACGCCGCCTGGTCGGAGCACCTGGCCGACATGAGCGAGCTGCGCGAAGGCATCCACCTGCGCGTCCTCGGCTCCCAGGACCCGCTCGACGAGTTCCACCGCGAGGCCATCCCGGCCTTCCGCGGCCTGCTCGCCGAGATCGACAACCGCACGGTCAAGGAGTTCGAGGAGCTCGAGATCGACGGGCCGGACTGGCAGCCCGCCGACGCCGGCCTGGTCCGGCCGAGCGCCACCTGGACCTATGTGGTCAGCGACAACCCGTTCGGCTCGGAGATGGAGCGGTTCTTCGCCGGCATGGTCAAGCTGTTCCGCAGCGGCAAGGGCGTCAAGAGCTGACATTGCACGTCGTGGCCGCCGCACGCTGTGTGCGGCGGCCACTTTTTGTTCGGCTGCTTCCTGGGTTCAGGTGCTTTTCTGCGTTCGGGTGCTTTCTGGGTTCAGGTGCTTTCGGGGTTCAGCTGAACTGTTCGGGGCCGAAGCGGCCCCACGCGACGAGGACGGCCAGGGCGAGGAACACGACGTTCACCACGATCGCCGACGCCTCGTGCCGGCGCAGGTGCGTGAGGATCGCGCCGGCCATCAGCAGCGCCACGCCGACGGCCGCGAGGGGCACCAGCACCGCGGCCACGCCGAGCACCGCGGGCAGGACCAGGCCGATCCCCGCCAGGATCTCCAGGACGCCGATGGCCTTGACGGCGCCGCCGCTGAAGTCCTCGGCGAATCCCATGCCGGCCGCGGCCAGCCTCTCCTTGGGCAGGGCGACCTTCACCGCGCCGCCGGCCAGGAAGGCGGCGGCCAGCAGCCCCGCGACGATCCACAGCGCGATGTTCATGAGGTGCTCCTCGCATGGTCGGGGTACGTCTCAGCACTCCGACGACGCACACCCCCACAACGTCAGGCGCGTTCCAGCCCGGAGCCCTCCGCGGGGTCACGCGCTTCCCGGGCTCTTGCCGGGGTGCTGTGCGGGGGCGGGGTCACGCGCTTGCCGCGGTGCTTCGCGGGGTCATCCGCTTCCCGGGGCACTTGCCGCGGCGCTACGCACGGTCACGCGCTTCCCGCGGGGCGCTTGCCCGGGTGCTTCCCGGGGCGCTTGCCGGGGTGCTTTGCGTGGTGAGGTGGAGGAGGGCCTGGGCGGCGGCCTCATCGGCGGTCCGGGCGCTCCCCCGCAGCCATGCCTCCTCGGCGGCAGCGGCGGGCAGGCGGACCCGGACGGCCGCGAGCGCGACGGCGAGCCGCTCGGCCTCGGCGCCGTAGACGCCGGCGGGCACGTCCAGGGTCGCGGCAAGCTCGATCGCGGCGGCGTCGCGGCCGGTACGCGCGAACAGCACCACCAGGTTCCGCAGCGCAATGATGAGCAGCGGCCTGCCGCCGGTGGTCCGCCAGTGCCGGATCGCGCCGGCGAACAGGGCAAGGGCCGGCTCGGGCGGGCCGTGCCGCCCGCGCAGGGCGACCATGGCGGTGCGGGCGACCCCGGCGACGAACCGGTTGCCGACCGCACCCGCCAGCCGCAGCGACTCTTCGAGGGCGGCGATCGCGGTCGTGGGCGCACCGTCGCCGTGCGCTTCCGCCAGGGCGAACAGGGCGAACGCCACCGCGGACGGGTTGCCGGTGGCGCGCGCCGCGACGAGCCCTGCCTCGGCGGCGGGCAGGGCGGCGGGGTCCTGCCGGTACGCCAGCGGCAGCGCGAGGTTGGCCATCGCGATCGCCCGAGCCGCGCCGCCGGCCGGGAGCACCTCGGTCGCCCGCCGGTACTGCGCGACAGCCCCGTCGACGTCACCCTGGATGAGGGCGATGTCGCCGAGCAGGTCCGCGGCGCCGGCGTGGCCCGCGTCGACGGCCTGCCGGGCGACCCGGGCGGCGGTGGTGAAGTCGCTGTCCAGCCAGGCGCCGTACGCCGCGCCGACCATCACTTCGGGCGTCACCACGACCGCCGGGCCGTGCTCCGGCGGCGCGGTGGTGCCGTCCCGCAGCGCCAGCGTCGACCAGGCGAGCAGGTCGGCGCGCAGGTGCCAGAACCCGAACCCGGCGACCGCCCCGGCCAGCCGGACCGCGACCCCCGGCGCATGCACACGCGACCACTGCCACGCCTGCCGCGCGTCGTCGAGGGCCCCCTCGACCACCGGCACCCACGCGGCCTCGTCCGGCCCCGAAAGACCCGCCGCGGCCTCCTCGAGGACCCCGGCGAAGTACGTGGCGTGCCGCAGCCGCAGTTCCCGGTCACCGGCCTCGTCGAGAAGCTCGGCGGCGTACACGCGCAGGCTCACCAGCATCCGGTACCGCCCCACGCCGACGGTCCCGGGCCGGGTCAGCAGCGACCGCTCCGCGAGCAGCGCGACGACGTGCGCGACGGCGGCGGCCGGCAGCTCGCCGTAGCCGATGACGGCCTCGGCGGCGTCGAGGTCGATCCCGGCGGCGAACACGTGCAACCTGGCGAACGCGACCCGTTCCCGCTCCCCGAGCAGCCGCCACGACCAGTCCACGACGGCCCGCAGCGTCTGGTGCCGGGCGGGCCGGCCGCGGGGACCGGCGTCCAGCAGGACGAGCCGGGCGTCCAGGCGTTTCGCGAGGTCGTCGACGGTGAGCGTACCGACCCTGGCCGCAGCCAGCTCGATGGCGAGCGGCAGGCGGTCGAGCGCCTCGCACACCGCACCGATCCGCTCCGCCAGGTCCGCATCCGGCGCGTTCGGAGTGGCTGGCGCGGTGGGCGCGGCTCGCGCGGTGGGCGCGGCTCGCGCGATCGGCGCGGCTTGCACGGTGGGTGCGGCTGGCGCGATCGGCGCGGCTTGCACGGTGGGCGGCAGGTCCGCAGCGGCGGTGGCCTGCGTGGACAGCGCGGCGAACGCCGGGTCGGCGGCGGCCGCGCGCAGGGTGAACAGGCGCACGGCGGCGGGGGCGGACAGCGGGCCGAGGACGTAGCCGCGCTCGCCGGGCAGCCCGATCCGTTCCCGGCTGGTGGCCAGGACCCGCAGGCCCGAGCAGTCCTCGACGGCCAGTCCACCCAGGACCTCGTGGACGGCGTCGAGGAGATGCTCACAGTTGTCGACGACGAGGAGCCCGTCGGCGCCGCGGGCCCACGCCGCGAGAGCATCGGCGAGCCGGCCCTCCACGACCAGCCCGACCGCCGCAGCGAGCGCCGGCGCCACGTCCGCCGGGTCGCCGAGCGCGGCCAGGTCGACCCACCACGTCGCCGCCGCGCCCGCTGGACCGCCGGCGGCTGGCCGAGCGCAGGCCAGGGCGAGGCTGGTCTTGCCGACCCCACCGGGACCGATCAGGGTGACGACCCGGCCGGGTTCGAGCAGCGCGGCGACCTCGGCAACCTCGGCGTCCCGCCCGATGAGCTCCGTCGCCCGGCCGCCCGCCGCCCGCCCGTCCGTCGCCCGCGGCACCACGCCCTCGGCCCGCGGCACCGCGCCCTCGGCCTGCAGCACCATGCCCTCGGCCCGCGGCGTCGCGCCCTCGGCCGGCGTCGCGCCCTCGGCCTGCAGCATGGTGCCCCCGGCCCGCGGCATCGCGCCCTCGGCTCGCGGCACGGTGCGGTAGGGCTGCGGCATCGTGCGGTCGGGCTGGAGCGGGTGGTGCCGCCGGGGTGGAGGGACCGCCGGGGTGGGGTCGCGGAGGAGATCCGCCTGGAGGGCGAGCAGCGCCCGCGACGGGTCCAGGCCCGCCTCGTCGCGCAGCCAGACGCGGTGGGCGCGGACGGCGTCGAGGGCGTCCGCGGTCCGCCCCGCGGCGGCGAGCGCCGACACGAGGGCCCGCACCGCCCGGTCCCGGCCCGGGTCGGCGGCGACGAGGGCCGACGCCGCGGCGACCGCCTCCGCGGTCCGGCCCAGTCGGGTGAGGACCTCCACGCGGGTCTCCTCGGCGTCCCGGCGCAGCTCGGCGAGGCGGGCCGCCTCGGCGCGGGCGAGGTCGGGGAACTCCGCGTACGCCGGCCCCCGCCACAGGCCGAGTGCCGTGTCGAGCCGCAGCAGCGCGTCGAGCGCCGACTCACCCGGGCGGGGCACCGTGAGCGCCGCGAACCGTTCCGCGTCGACGGCGTCCGCCGGGACGTCCAGGACGTAGCCGGGCGGGCTGGTCCGCACGCACCCGGCGGCCGGGCCGAGCGAGCGGCGCAGCCTGGCGACGTAGGTCTGGGTGGCGTTGCGGTCGGTGGCGTCGGGCATGACGAGCGCGGCGAGCCGGTCCACGCCGAGGACGCCCGGGCGGCTCAGCACCAGCGCGGTGAGCACGGCACGCTGCCGGCCGCCCGCGATGTCCAGCGGGCGGCCGTCGAGCATGACCTCCAGGGGCCCGAGGACCCCGATGCGCAGGTTCCCGCCCAGCGGCGTCATGCAATCGCCTTCCTGCCCACCCTCACGGTCCTCGTACAGTTCACGTACTCCGGTTGTACCCGGTTCGACAGCGGACTGGGTCAGGCTTGCAGGCATGACTGACACCGAGCCCATGAACCTGACCGAGCGCCTGCTGGGGCAGCTGCTGGCCGGCACCGAACTGTTCAGCGTGCACCTGGGCATCCAACTCGGGTTGTACCAGGTGCTGCACGAGCATCCCGACGTCACGGACAAGGTCCTCGCCGAGAAGGCCGGGATCGCCGAGCGGTACGCCCGCGAATGGTTGGAGCAGCAGGCCGCGGCCGGCTACGTGCACTGCACGTCGCTTGCGGAGCGGACGTTCCGGCTGCCCGACGGCGCCGCCGACGTGCTGCTCGACCCGGCGCACCCCGAGTCCGGGGTGGGTCTCGTCACCGTGTTCGCCGGGGTGGCGCAGGCGGTGCCGGCGCTCGCCGAGGCGTACCGGACCGGCGGCGGCGTGCCGTACGCCGCGTTCGGGTCCTACACCAGGGACGGCATCGCGGCCATGAACCTGCCGGGCTTCCGGCACGCCCTCGCCCAGGAGTGGCTGCCGGCGCTGCCGGACGTGGTGGAGCGCCTCACGAAGGCACCCGCTCGGGTGCTGGACCTGGGGTGCGGGGCGGGCGCGTCGACGCTCGCGCTCGCCGGGGCGTTCCCGCGGGCCGCGGTCACCGGCATCGACCTGGACGAGGACTCGATCGCCGACGCCCGGCGGGCCGCGGCGACGGCGGGGCTCGCGGACCGGGTGACGTTCCTGCAGCAGGACGCGGCGGCCGCGGCGGGCGACTACGCCCTCGTCACCATCTTCGAGGCGCTGCACGACATGGGCGACCCGGTCGGGGTGCTGCGCACCGTCCGGGGGTTGCTCGCGCCCGGCGGTGTGCTGTTCGTCGCGGACGAGAAGGTCGCCGACGAGTTCACCGCGCCGGCCGATGAGATCGAACGCCTGCAGTACGCCTTCAGCGTCCTGCACTGCCTGCCGGCGACGATGGCCGAACACCCGGTGGAGGCGGCTGGGACCGCGCTGCGGGCTCCGACGGTCGCCCGGTGGGCGGCGCAGGCCGGATTCGCCAGCACCGTGCTGCCGATCGAGCACGACTTCTGGCGCTTCTACCGGCTGTCCGTTCTGGACTGAGTCCAACGTGGACGGCCGCCGTTCTGGACTGAGTCCAGCGTGGACAGGCGTTGGATTAGGGTTGCTTTAAAAGCACCTGAAGCATTCGTCGTTCGACACATCCGATTGGTATGACCGTCCCCGGTGGACATTCAAGGGGCAGTCTCAGACGGCGTTCGCATCCCACGTGAGTTTCGCCGGCCGTACCGGCGCCGGCGGTCCGTCGACGCGTGGCGGGCGATGACCATCGCCGCGTTCTGGCTCGGGTTGGTGGCGACGCTGCTGCCGTGGTGGTGGAACACGCCCGCCGGTTTCCTGCGCGACCCGGCGACCTCGCTGACCGCCGTGGGGCGGATCACCGGTCTCGTCGCCGGCTACGTCCTGCTGGTGCAGGTGCTGCTGATGTCCCGGGTCGCGTGGCTGGATCGCTGGCTGGGCGCTCGGGACCTGTTGCACTGGCACCGTGACCTCGGCGTGTTCGTCGTCGCCACGGTGGTCGCGCACGCCGCGTTCATCGTCCTGGGGTATGCGAAGCTCGAACGCGTCGGCCCCGCACGCGAGATCGTCAGGTTGCTCACGGTCGACAAGTACACCGGGATGCTCGGCGCGTTCGTGGCCACCGGGATCCTCGTGGCGCTCGCCGTGCTGGCGCTGCCACGGCTGCGGCGCAGGATGTCCTACGAGGTCTGGCACCTGCTGCACATGACGTCCTACCTGGTGCTGGTGCTGTCGGTCGGGCACCAGTTCGCGGTCGGGCAGGAGATGTCACTGCCAGGGTTCTCGCGGTACTGCTCGCTGCTGCTGTGGTGCACGGTCGTCGCCGCGGTCGTCTGGGGGCGCATCGTCGCTCCGGTGCGGATGAACCTGCGGCACCGCTTCCGGGTGCGGTCCGTCGTCGCGGAAGGCCCCGACATGGTGTCCATCTACATCGGCGGGCAGCGGCTGCCGGAGCTGCGGGTGCGGGCGGGGCAGTTCTGCCGCTGGCGGTTCCTGGACGAGCGCAACTGGTGGCAGGCGCACCCGTTCTCGATGTCGGCGGCCCCGAACGACGAGTGGCTGCGGCTGACCGTGAAGGTCGTCGGCGACCACACCAGGGGTCTGCGCCGGCTGCGCCCAGGCACGCGGGTCTTCGTGGAGGGCCCCAGCGGCGACTTCACCGCCGACCGCCGCCGGCAGGCCAGGGCGCTGCTGATCGCGGGCGGCAGCGGCATCGGCCCGATCCGTGCGCTGCTGGAGGAGCTGCCGCCGCGCACCGTTGTGCTGTACCGCGCCCGCAACGCCGCCGAGCTGGTGTTCCGTTCGGAGCTGGAGCTGCTCGCCGAGGCCCGCGACGCACAGGTCTGGTACGTCACCGGTGGCCGCGACGACCCGGGCCCGCGGCGCGCGTTCAGCCCGCGAGGGCTCGTGGAACTGGTGCCGGACCTGACCCGCCGCGACGTGTACCTGTGTGGTTCCGCCGGGCTCGTCGACGCTTCGGTGGTGGCGTTGCGCCGCGCCGGGGTGCCGCCGCGGCAGATCCACCTCGACCCGTTCGAGTTCTGATGCGCCGCATCGGATTCGCCGTCCTCGGCACGGGCGTCGTCACCGCGGTCCTGATCGCGGTGAAGTCGCAGCTGCCGCCCGTGTCCGTGCCCGGCCCGGCCGCCTCAGCGCCCGCCACGGCGGCCCGCAGGCCGAGCGGCCCGTCCATGGCCCACGCGCCCGCGGTGGCGTCGCAGGCGGCGCCGGGCGTCGGCGTCGTGGACCCGAGCCGGATGATGGACGGCTCCTACCTGGGCGCGGTCGTCACCAACCCGTACGGACCCGTCCAGGTCCGCGTGGACGTGCGCGGGGGGCGGCTCGTCGACGTGGTCGCGGTGCGGCTGCCGACGGCCGCGGCACGGGGCATCGAGATCGGCATGCGGGCCACGCCGGTCCTGCGGGAGCAGGCCCTGGAACGGCAGAGCGCCGACCTCGACACGGTGTCGGGTGCCACGTACACCAGCGACGGCTACCGGCGGTCGCTGCAGTCGGCGCTGGACGCCGCACGGTCCGGCCGGCCCGGCACGTGACCCGGCCGGCAGCCGCGCCCGGCACGTGGCCGGCCGGTTGCCGCGCCCGGCACGGCACGCGTCAGAGGGAGATCCGCATCGACGCGCTCTCCACGTCGCTGAACCCGAGCTTCCGGTAGAGCTCGTAGCCGTCGTCGGAGGCGTGCAGCTGCACCCGGACGATCCCGCTGTGCCGGAACCACCCGAGCAGCCCCGTCATGCACGCCCGGGAGTAGCCGCGGCGCCGGTACCCGTCGTCGGTGGCCACATTGAAGATGTAGCCGTGCAACCCGGTCGGGTTCGACGGCGAGCCGAGCCGCGCGTCGATGGCGCCGACCGCGCACGCCGCCAGCCGCCCCGGCTCGTCGGGCCGGTCCACGACGAACGCCGCCGTGCGTGCGTCCGGCTCCGGCAGCCGCTCCCGCAGCGACCGGACGGCCTCCTGCGACCACTCCCCCGGCTGCGGTGCGACGCCGTCCACGGACTCGAACATCACGATCCGCAGCCGGACCAGCTCGCCGGCGTCGGCAGCGGTGGCCCTGCGAGCCCGCACCTCGATCACGACGGAAAGCTATCAAGCGGCGGTGTACCCCGTCGCCTGCAATTCGAACAGCTCCGCGTAGGTGCCGCCGGCGGCGAGCAGGTCGAGATGGCCGCCGTGCTCGACGATCCGGCCGTCGTGCAGGACGTAGATGTGGTCGGCGTGGCGGACGTTGGCGAGGCGGTGCGTGATGAGCACCGTGATGCGGTCGGGCGCGCCGGCCCGCAGCGCCGCGAACAGCGCGTGCTCGGCCCGCGCGTCCAGGGCCGCGGACGGCTCGTCGCAGATGAGCACCGGGGCGTCGCGGTAGAAGGCCCGGGCCGCGGCGAGGCGCTGCCACTGGCCGCCGGAGAGGTCCTGGCCGCCGGCGAAGTTGCGGGACAGCAGCGTGCCGTAGCCCGCGGGCAGGCCGGCGATCATGTCGTGGGCGCCGGCCTTGCGCGCGGCGACCTCGATCAGCCCGTCGCGGGCCTCGTCGTCCGTGCCGAGCAGGATGTTGCGTTCAGCGGTGAACGGCCAGTGCCAGTACTCCTGGCTGACCATCGCCACGTGCTGCCACGCGTCTTCAGGGTCGACGGTGGACAGCGGTGTCCCATCCCAGGACACGGTGCCACTGTCGGGGTGGTACAGCCCGGCGATGAGCCGGGCGAGACTGGTCTTGCCAGACCCGTTCTCGCCGACGAGTGCGATCGTCTCTCCACGGTGGACGGTCAGGGTCGCGTCGAGGACCGCCGGCGAGTCCGTCTCGGCGTAGTGCAGCGTGGCGTCCCGCACGGTGATGGTCGCCGGTGGCCGCACCGTCGCCTCCTTCGTCACGGGTGGCATGCGCTCGCCGGCGCGGACCAGGAAGCCCGTGTAGTCGTTGAAGTACAGGCCCTCCTCGTAGACCCGGTTGACGTTGGTGACGGCGAGGGCGAGCGCGGTCCTGGCCGCCTGCAGCGCGAGCACCGCGGTGCCGGCTGCCGCCAGGGGCAGCCGGTGGTCGATCAGCAGGAGGCCGAGCGCCACGTACACCCCGAACGTCGCGAGCCCGGAGAACACGCCGCCGATGAGCCGGGTCATCGTCTGGCGCCGCACGACCTCCAGCTCGGTGTCCGTCTCCGCGCCGGCCATGATGTCGTACTCGCGCAGCAGGAACGGCCGCATCGTGAACGCCCGCAGCTCCGCCGCGGTGGCCCGGTTCGCCATCAGGTCCGACAGCATCCACAGCCGCCGGCGTCGGCTGGTGCGGGCGTGGTTGCTGAGGTACGCGAGGCGGGCCGCCCGCACCGCCGCCCACGCCGCCGGGACGCTGGCCAGCAGCAGCGCGCCGAGCAGCACCGGGTGCAGCAGCGCGAGGGTGACCGCGGTCGCGGCGAGCCCGGCGAGGCCGGCGGTGAGATCGATCGCGCCCCGGGTCAGGAACTGCACCGCGAGAGACCCGCGGTTGCGAGCCCGTTCCATCTCGTCGGAGAACCCGGCGTCGTCGAACGCGGCCAGCTTGACCTGCGTCGTCAGCTCGAACAGCCGCCGCTCCGCTGTCGTGAGCACCTGCGGCTCGAGCCGCGCCTGCGCCCAGCCGGCGATGATCGACAGCCCGCTCCGCACGGCGGTTGCGACGGCCACCATGATCAGTGACGGCACCGCCGCCCGGACCCGGTCCAGGGTCGGCCCGGAGGCGAAAAGCGCCTGCAGCACGCCCCGCGTCGCGAGCAGCCCGAACGCCGTCGCCACCCCGGTGAGCAGGTTGAACAGCAGCGCGGCGAGCGTGTCGCGGGGGCTGGCCTGCCACGCGATCGCGATCGCCTGGCGCAGGACGGCGGGCAGGCGTTTCGCCATCGCGCTGAACCGCACGTTGGCCAGCGCCACGCTGTGCGACTCCCACCACGACGCTTTGAGCTCCGGCAGCACGGAGCTGCCGGAAGGCTGTGACAGTGCGGTGGCAGGCGCCTTGGCCATTGACCCTCCTCGACGTCTCCGCTTCGAGGATAGCGGCGTCCCGGCGCTGCCGGGTGAGCCGTCACACGCTTGGGTGGCGCGGTTGTGGGTACGCAACCTGCGGAAGCGACACAGAAGGAGGACATCAGCGATGAATGTCGCGTTTCTGGTTGCCAAGGAAGGCATTGAGCAGGTCGAGCTCACCGAGCCGTGGAAGGCCGTCGAACACGCCGGTCACACGCCCCGGCTGATCTCGCCCGAACCCGGCCGGGTCCAGGCATATCACCACCTGGACAAGGCAGACTCGTTCGACGTCGACGTGACCGCGGCCGACGCACGGGCCGCCGACTACACCGCCCTCGTCCTACCGGGCGGCGTCGCCAACGGTGACCTGTTGCGGTGGCAGCGACCGGCGGTGGACCTGGTGCGCGACTTCGTCGCGGCCGGCAAGCCGATCGCGGTCATCTGTCACGGCGGCTGGGTCCTCATCGAGGCCGGCGGCGTCACCGGGCGCCGCATCACGTCCTGGCCGTCGATGCAGACCGACTTCCGCAACGCCGGCGCCACCTGGATCGACGAGGAACTGGTCGTGGACGGCCCGCTGATCAGCAGCCGCAAGCCGGATGACCTGCCGGCGTTCTGCAAAGAACTGGTCGAGACCCTGGCGGACGCCCGCTAACCCGCACGTGATCGCGGCGTCCCGGTGGCACACCGAGCCCACCGGGACGCCGTGACCGCGCACCGTGACCGCGCACCGTGACCGCGCACCGTGACCGCGCACCGTGACCGCGCACCGTGACCGCGCACCGTGACCGCGCACCGTGT